>JBEKTA010000078.1:0-6998 GCA_049516515.1 Methanoregula sp.
AGACCACCACGATACGGATGATGACCGGTGTCCTGACGCCGGATACCGGGTCGGTGCGGATCAGCGGGATCGATCTCCTGAAGTACCCGCTTGAGGCAAAACTCAAAATGGGGGTGATCCCTGAAAACGGGACCGTGTACAGCGATCTTACCGCCGAGCAGAACATCCTGTGGACGGCCAAGTTTTACGGGATGGACAAGGCGAGCCGGGAGCGCCGGTGCGACGAGATCCTCGCCCGGCTCGGCCTTGAGTCCCGGCGGCACGACCTCGTCCGTTTCTTCTCGAAGGGGATGCGCCAGCGGATCAGCATCGCGTGTGCCATCGTCCATTCCCCGCCGGTCCTCTTCCTTGACGAACCGACGACCGGCCTCGATGTCTACAGCCGCCGGCTCGTCCTCGATACGGTGCGCTACATGAACAAAGAGGGCAGCACGGTCCTTATCACAACCCATAACATCGAAGAGGCAAACGAACTCTGCTCGTCAATAAGCATTATCGAGCGCGGGAAGATCATCGCGACTGGCAGCCCCGAGAAACTCAAAAAACAGTTCGACACCACGCGCTATGTCGAGATCTCCTTTGAACAGCCGGTCACAGAAGAGATGTTTGCCTCCCGGGGGATTACACGGGCAGAGCCCCGGGGGGACAAGTGGCGGGTGTATGCCGATGATCCAGACCGGGCGGTCAAAGAGCTGGTCTCCCTCGCGGCAGCGGACCACCTGACCATCCTCTCGATTGCAACCTCGAGCCCCACGCTGGAAGAGGCGTTCGTGCAGATGACCGGGGGTGCCACATGAACCTGCGCTTGTTTGTCCACAGTGTCCTGATGGTCGCCGAGAAGGACATGCGGATTTACTACTACAAGGGCTCCGTCGTGATCTTCGGCCTGCTCTTCCCGTTCATCATGTTCCTGACCTTTTTTATCGGCAGGAACCTCGACATTGCGCTCTTCTTCCCCAGTTTCCTTGGCATGATGCTCTTTTTTTCCGCGTCCTCCACCGGTCCTCTGATCACCCCGTGGGAGAAACGGGAGAAGACCTATGAGCGTCTCGTCTCCCTCCCGGTCCAGATCGGGAGCATCGTCCTTGGGGATATCCTCGCCGGCGCAGTCTTCGGCATGGCCATTACCACGATTGTCTGGATCGGCGGGACACTCCTCCTGCACCTGCACCTCGTAAACCCGCTCGCCCTGATCCCTGCCCTCGTGCTTGGTTCGATCACCTTCGCATCGCTTGGCACCCTGCTCGCATCGCCGGCGACCGATACGCCATCGAATATCATGATGTACTCGAACCTGGTCCGGCTCCCCCTCATCTTTGTCTCGGGTATTTTCATCCCTTTAAGCGAGCTTGGGAGCTGGGCATGGACAAACGAGCTCTCGCCGCTCACGTACCTTGTCGACCTGTTCCACGCGGCCCTGAACGGGGATGCGGTTTTTTCGCCGGCGCTCGATGCCGGGGCGCTCCTTCTTATCAGCTGCGTCTTCATCCTTGCAGCAAAACTGATCCAGCAGCGCAATCTCATCAGCGGGAGATAATCCTTTTTTTAAGGAGTATACCCTGCCGGACGATACAGCCGCTGCCCCGGCAGCCGGTGAGGAGAGGGCATTTTCCTGTACGTTTCGTTCACGCTCCGGGACTGCGTCGCTGCAATTCCCAGCATTTATCAGCAATTCCTAGCATTTATCAGCAATTCCTAGCATTTATCAGCAATTCCTTCCTGATATACCTCTATGAAATGGCCGGCATGGCTGAACCGGACAGTCCTTGGTGCCGGGATCGCAAGTTTCTTTGGCGACCTCGGGTACGAGTCGGTGACGGTCCTCCTCCCCTCGTTTTTGATCATCCTTGGTGCGCCGGTCTTTGCCCTTGGCATTATCGAGGGCCTGAGCGACGGGGCATCGAGTTTTGTCAAGCTCTTCTCGGGATATTTCGCCGACAAGCTGGGCAAAAGGCGGGAATTTGCGCTGGGCGGCTCGGTCGCGACTGCCATCTTCCCTGCGATCATCGCTGTTGCCACATCGTGGTACGTCGTACTTGCCGGGAGACTTTTCGGCTGGATCGGGAAGGGGATCCGCAGCCCCTCCCGGGACGCGATCCTCTCGAAGTCGGTGG
This sequence comes from Methanoregula sp., assembly GCA_049516515.1. Classification (GTDB taxonomy): domain Archaea; phylum Halobacteriota; class Methanomicrobia; order Methanomicrobiales; family Methanospirillaceae; genus Methanoregula. Next base: position 2,115 of record JBEKTA010000078.1, read on the forward strand.
AGAAAAAGGATCTCGGCAAGGCGTTTGGGTTTCACCGGGCCAGTGACACCCTCGGGGCGGTTGCCGGCCCGGCCCTGGCCCTCATTCTCGTTGCCTCGCTGGGTATCCGGGAGATCCTCTTGTGGGCGGTCATCCCCGGGTTCATTGCGTTTGTTGCGATCTGGCTCTTCCTGCGCGAGCAGGACACGGCCCCGCACCCGCAGCCCCGGCCGCTCATCGCCTCCCTTAAGGGGCTGCCATCCCGGTTCAAGGCGTTTCTCTCCGCAGTGCTCGTCTTTGGGATCGCGGACTTCTCCCAGACCCTGCTCATCGCGTTTGTCATTGTCGTCTTTACTCCCTCGCTCGGGTTTGCCATGGCCACAGCGGCAGGCGCCGGCCTTTACCTTGTCCGCAACATCGTCTATGCCGGGGCATCGTACCCGCTGGGACTGCTCGGCGACCGTATCGGGAGAAGGCCGGTGCTGGTCCTCGGGTATGCCCTTGCCGCTGCGACCTTTATCGGCTTTGTCATCGCCCCGGTGAACCTGGTTGTGTACGGTATCCTCTTTGCGATGTGCGGTATCTTCATCGCGGCCGAGGACACGCTCGAAAGCGCGCTCGCCGGCGAGATGGTAGAAGAGGAGTCACGTGCGCTCGGGTTCGGGGCCCTTGCCACCATGAACGGGGTCGGGGATCTTGTCTCCAGCGTGATGATCGGTTTCATCTGGGCGTTTGTCGGGTACAGTGCAGGCTTCATGGTCGCTGCCGTCATTGCCGCGGCCGGGACCCTCCTCCTTATCTGGACCACCCGGGGCCCGCGCCACGCCCCGGCCCTGCATCAGTGACTGCGTAAATAATACCACGCCCCGCCGATCAGGAGCCCGATACAGCCGATAACCCACGAACCCGGGCTGAGAAACGCGATAAGGCCGATACAGCTCAGCGCTCCTATGGCCGGGACCCATGATGGATACCGGCGGTTCTCCCGTGGCAGCCGGAGTGCAGCGATGTTTGCGATCAGGTAGAATACCAGCATGGCAAACGTGCTGACCGAAACGACCAGCGTAAGATCTGCAAGCAGGAGGGCGGCGATCATGCAGGCGCCGGTGATCGCGATGGCATAATGGGGTGTGCGAAAGCGGGGGTGGACCCTGCCGAACAATTCGGGAAGGTCCCGGCCCCGGGCCATGGGAAAAACAATCCGGGATATCCCAAGGATGGTCGTCAGCAGCACGCTTGCCGTTGCGATCATCGCCCCGAGCGCGATCACAAGGACCGCCCCGGAACTTCCGGTCATACCCATTGCATCAGCAAGAGGAGAGCCGGATTGTGCAAGAGCCGGGGCACCGGCAAGACCGATGGCGACAATGCTCACGAGCAGGTAGATGATTGTTGAAATCCCGAGTGCGAGGTAGATGGAACGGGGTATGGTTCTCTCCGGGTCGTTTACTTCCTCGGCCATGATAGTGACCCGGGCAAAGCCGGTGTAGGCAAAAAAGATGAGGGCTGCACCACTGAGAACCCCGATCGATCCCTCCGGGGCAAGCGGGGTAAAGTTTCCCGGCGAAAAAAATCCCAGCCCGAATGCCACAAAGAACAGGAGAATAAGGACTTTTGCCGTGACCAGCAGATTATTGAACAGTACCGATTCCCTGAGCCCGACGTAATTTATACCGATGAACACGAGGCAGAGCACGACGGCGATAATTTTTACCGGGACTGCGGGGAAGAGGGCGGCAAAATAATGGGCGAACCCCAGTGCGACTGCCGCCCCGACAAAGATGTTGGAAAAGATCCAGATCCAGCCTGCGATGAACCCGGCAAACGGTGAGATGAGGTTCCGGGCATAGGCATAGGTCCCGCCTTCTTCCGGGAGATATGCGCCCAGTTCGGCAACGCTCATGGCCGAGAAAACCGCTATTACGCCAGCGATAAGGATGGAAACGAACAGTGCGGGGCCTGCAACTCCGGCAACGATACCGGTGACAATGAAAATGCCGGAGCCGATAATCTCCCCTATGCCAAGCGCCGTGGCACCAAAAAGGCCAATCTCACGTTTCAAAGCGGGAGGCCGGGTCCCGGTATCTGCCATCAGTTACCCTTTTTCTTACAAAAATATTAATGGGTAAGGTGGCAGTCCTGCACAACCTGGTCCCCCCTCCATCAAAGGCGATTGCCAGCAATCGGTTTAAATTCCCGTCCACATAACATAGGGATAATTCCGGGAATAACCCGCGAAAAGGATCTCCTGTCCCGGTGGTGCAGGGCCGGGGCATCCCGCGAGAAAAAAAGGTTGTTTCCGGCAGGAAGACAGGGGTGTGTATGAACGTTTTGGTATTTTCACAACAGGCAATCCGGAGAAATGCCCCCTGGATTGCCGGGGCATTGCTCACCCTCTTCTGCATTGTGACAAGTATTGTCTCATTTAAAAACGGGAGTTATTCCATCTTCCAGAACCTCTATTATCTCCCCATCATCATTTTCTGTCTTTTTTACACGAAACGGGGATTCGTGATTTCCGTCCTTATCTCCCTTCTCTATTTTGACCTGCTCGGGCAGTTCACCCGGGACCCCGCTCTTCTCCTCGGTGCCTTTGACCGCGTTATCTTCTTTATCGCGATCGCGGCGATCATCACGTACCTCTCCCTCGTTCTCCGGAAAACAACTACCGATCTTGAAGAGAGCGAGAAACAACTCAGGAATGATGCCCGGAGACTCAGGAGTTCCCAGGCCATTGCGCATATCGGGAGCTGGGAACTTGACCTGGGTTCGGGCAGAATATGGGGATCCGATGAAGCGTGCCGGATATTCGGTCTCGTCCCCTCTCCCTCCGGTGATCTTCCTCTTGAAGAGGTGGAAGCATGCGTTACCGACCGGGATGCCGTCCGCCAGGTACTGGCGGATTTTCTTGCAGGAAAGAGACCGTACGATATTGAGATTACCCTCAATGCAGCGGACGGCTCCGGTACAAAGATCGTCCGGTCTGTCGCGGAACTGGTCCGTGACGAAACCGGCACACCGGTAAAGGTACTGGGAGTGATCCAGGATATCACAGAGCAAAAGAACGCCGGACAGAACTTACGGGACAGCAAGGAGAGGTTCCTTGCGTTCATGTCCCATCTGCCGGCTGCCGCCTTTGTCAAGAGCAGCACCGGGCAGACGCTGTATGTCAATCCCTATCTCCAGGACCTGTTAGGTATCCATGACTGGGAGGGGAAGAGCACTCCCGACCTGGTTATTGGGCCGACCGGACTGCGGATGGCAGATGACGACAGAAAAGCCCTTACACAAGGCCCCCTTGAGATACAGGAAACCGTGACGGACTCTCAAGGCGTCAAGCGCACCTTCAACACCATAAAATTCCCCCTCCATATGGAGGGAAAGCCGGTGCTTCTCGGGGGTATTTCTATCGATATCACCGGGCAAAAGCGCCTTGAGGAAGAACTCAGGGAAAGCGAGAAGAAATTTTCGATCATCTACGAACGGTCCCCGTACGCCATTTCCCTCTCTGACGTCCGTGACGGAAAGGTTGTGGATGTGAATCCGGCATGGCTTGCCTTATACGGGTTTGCCCGGGAGGACGTGATCGGGAAGACCACCGATGAACTGGGGATCAGCCTCGATCCCGGGGTACGAGACGGCCTGTATGCCGAACTCCGGGAGAACGGGTATATCCGGAACCGGGAGATCACCACCTACCGCACGAAGGTGCATGAGAACCCGGTTCTTTTTGTCAACTTAGAGGTCCTGGAGATCGGCGGAGTGAAGTACGTGCTGACCTCCGCGCTGGATATCACCGAACGGTACCGGGCCGAGGCTGCACTCGATCTTGCCCGCAGGAAACTGCATATCCTCAACACCATCACGACGCAGGATTTCAAAAGCCAGGCCTTTACCCTGCTTGGCTATTTCAGCCTTGAAAAAAGTGCCAGGGCAGATGGGAAGGATCAGCAGTACCTCGAAAAAGAGGAGGCTTTGATCCGGACGATGGGTGACACCCTTGCGTTTGTTGAGGATTACCAGAATATGGGGCTCAAGCCGCCCCACTGGATAAAAGCGGAAGAAGTCTTCATTTACGCGATCTCCCACCTGGATTTCCTTGACATCACCCGCAGGATCTCCCTTGGATCCCTTGAGATCTATGCAGACCCCCTGCTGGAGCGGGCCTTCTTCTCCATCCTGCAGGACATTACCGTGTACGGAAAACGGGTGACTGAGGTGACCCTCCGTTACGAGGAGTCTCCTGCGGGACTGGTCATCATTATCGAGGATAACGGGGCGGGCATTCCCCAGGGAGAAAAGGAAATGATCTTCGAACGGGGTTTTGGGAAACCGGGAGACTACGGTTTGTTCCTTGCCCGCGAGATCCTCTCCATTACCAATATGACAATACGGGATAACGGGGTCCCGGGCACAGGCACACGCTTTGAGATCACCGTCCCCCGCGGCGGGTACCGGTTCAAAAACTCCTGATCGACACAGCGGTGCATATCGCGTCCGGGTGTCTTTTCCCGGGCGTTGAAGGTATCCGCCTCATCGTTAATCCAGGTTTGCCGTTATCCGGAATTTTTTCACATCCGGGTTTTTCTCCCAACGGTCCTGGTGGATGAACCGGTCGGCGCCATTGCTCCTGAAATCTACGGGCATTTTGTGGAGAACCTGGGCGGCGTCGTATACGACGGCGTTTGGGTAGGCGAAGGCTCCACGATTCCCAACGTCAACGGCGTGCGCAAGGCGCTGGTGGAGGCGCTCGCGCGAGTGAAGCCCGGGGTAGTGCGCTGGCCCGGCGGCTGTTTCGCCGATCAGTACGACTGGCGCGACGGCACGGGCCCGCGCGACAAGCGTCCCACCCGCACCAACTTCTGGGTGGACGCCGCCGAGTGGCCGAAAGCCGCCCGCAAGGAC
>JBEKTA010000079.1:0-6997 GCA_049516515.1 Methanoregula sp.
ACGCTGGTGGCGTTTGTCGACCTGGGCGAGTTCAGCGTGCATGTGGCGGCGGCGAACCGGGTTGGACAGGAAGGTGATATCCGGTTCTTCGGGGGATCGTTCATCTGCGATGCATTCGGGAAACTGCTTGCCCATGCCGGGGATACAGAAGAGATTATTTTTGCCCGTATCGATGTAGGGATGAATACGGCAATCAGGGATTCATGGGGGTTTTTCAGGAACCGCCGGCCCGATACGTACAGCACGCTCTGTGCACGGGTGCCGGAACACGATGCGACAGCCCCCATCCCAAGGAAAGGGGATACCCCGAGAAAACTGGGGTATTTCATGCCTGCAGAGTGGGAACCGCACGATGCCGTCTGGCTCTCGTGGCCGCATAACAAAAACACATTCCCCCACATCAGGGAGGTTGAAGACGGGTATGTCCAGTTTATTGCGGCGATAACTCTTTCAGAACGGGTTGAGCTCTTTGTTCCCAACCCGATGGTAAACAGGATGGCAAAGGCACGGCTGAGGAGCGCGGCTATTGACATGTCCCGGGTCACGATACGAACGATCACCTATTCTGACGTATGGATCCGGGATTACGGTCCCACGTTCGTAGTGAACCCGGCGCTTCAGAGATCCGCGATGGTTCGCTGGGAGTTCAATGCCTGGGGCGGGAAATATGAAGATCAGATTGCCGATGGGAAGATCCCCACCGATATGAACAGGTGGCTGGACCTGCCCGTTTTCCGGCCGGGAATTATTCTTGAAGGGGGTTCTATTGATACCAACGGTAGAGGCACGGTACTGACCACCCGCGCCTGCCTCCTCAACCCGAACCGGAACCCGGACCTCACGCAGGAGGAGCTCGAAGACTATCTCAAAGAATATCTCGGCGGGGTAAAGATCATCTGGCTGAACCGCGGTGTAACCGGCGATGATACCGATGGCCATGTTGATGATATCGCGCGGTTTGTTTCGCCATCGATTATTGTCTGTGCCTACGAAGAGAACCCCGCAGACGAAAATTATGCGGCACTCAAAGAGAACTATGAGATCCTGACCCGGGCAACCGATCAGGAGCACAAACCATTCACCATCATAAAACTCCCGATGCCAGACCCTGTTGTCAGCGGGGATGAGCGATTTCCGGCAAGTTACACGAACTTCTATATCGGGAATACCGTGGTGATCGTGCCGGTCTTTGACGATCCCCATGACGAGGAGGCCATCCGTATCCTCCAAGAGATCTTCCCGGACCGGACCGTAACCGGGGTAAATGCCCGTGCGATGGTCGAGGGGTTCGGAACCTTCCACTGCGCCACCCAGCAGCAGCCCCGGCCATAAGCGTTTTCGTTTTTAAAACCTGCATCGTCCGTAAACGGAGGCAGAAATTTCCCGGATTTGTCGAGCGGAGGGTGACATTCGCGCTGCCGCTCATAAATAAAGGGAAAAAAAGATTAGTGACGTTTTACCAGCATCATCGCAAGCCCGGCAATCCCGATACCGGCAATTACCGTGAAAAAAGAGACCGGGGATGTCGTCGTGGGCTCTGCTGCAGTCGTTGAAAGTACCGAGGGGGTTACAGGTGCAGATGTTTCTGATACGGCCACTGTCGAGGGGGTGGTGACGACCGGTGCAGGAGAGTTTGACGATGTGCCATTGGGAGAGGATAACGCCGTACCGACAGCGGCGGTCCCTGTCGTGACGGGTAATGAGGTCATGGAAGCAGTTACGGTACCAGCACCCACAGGTGCCGGCTGGGCAGTCCCGTTTGCCGGAACCACCTGAGTAGTCGCGGTAGCGATCGGCACAATCATTGCTGAAACCGGTACCATCACAGATAGCACCAAGATCAGGATCATAGGAAAAGCCACATTTATGGAGATTTTTTTGGGCATATGAGACGTTTTGACGTGCAACGATATGACCATTATGGTATCCTGATACGACCCGCGGGAAAGTACCCTTATGATGCCGGCGCACCCGGTTTTCTTGGTTATGATGAGTGTTCAGGATACTCCGGTACCATGTGCCTTTCTCCCTGAACGAAAGATGATGTATTATCTTTTCCTGCTGGGCTTTTTTGCAATATTCTCGACGACCATCTCCAAGAATCCGGTCCTGCCCCTTTTCTCGCAGGCAATCGGGGCAAACAGTACCTCATCGGCCTCATCGCGGCATTCTCACCCCTTGCCGGTATCCTCTTCTCGTTTCCTGTGGGTGTGATCTCCGATCGCATCGGGAGAAAGCGGCTGCTGGTCGCGTCCGGCGTGGTATTTCTTATCGCCCCGGTACTATAACTGTTTATTACAGCGCCGCTCTGGCTCATCCCGGTCAGGTTTTTCCACGGGATGGCAACCGCGATCCTCGGGCCGGTCTTTGTCATGACACTGCTATATACGGAAGGACAATCACTCCCGCTCACTACACTGGCGTTTTCAGTCTTCCGTAAGAGTTTTACGACGTTCTTTTCCAACCGCCAGCTCCGGGGCACGGCCTTTGTTGACATGGCGTCTTACTTCGCATTTGGGGCAGTCGAGACCTTCCTCCCGCTTTACCTCTTCAGTCTGGGGATTGGTGCATTCCAGACGGATATCATCTTTGCTGCACAGGTAGTAGTCATTGCCGGGACAAAGCCGTTCTTTGGCAGGATAGCAGACCGGGTGGACAAGCGCACCCAGATTGTCGCAGGGTTCGCCATTACCGGCGGTGCTGTTGTAGCAATCTCCCTTGCCGTATCGTTTGCCCAGTTCTTTTTGGTGAGCGCAGTCTTTGGGATTGGCCTGTCGCTTTCCACGGTCGCCACGAGCGCCTATGTGGCTGATGTGGCAAAAAAAGAGCGGATCGGGGCGTCCATGGGCGCACTCTCATCAATCATGGATATCGGTCAGTCCTGGGGACCGCTCGCAACCGGGATTGTTGTCACTTCGGTCGGGTATGTCGCAGGATTTTTTGCGAGTTGCGCACTCGCCCTCATAGTCTGCGTCATATTTATCCTGTCAGTCCGCGATCTGCCGGATGATGGTCAAAAGAGGGTAGACCCGACGCCGTAGATCGCTACCTCTTAAACGTCGTGACCACCTGCGCCTCACCGAGCGTATGACCGTCGAGCACCCAATCGATGGAAGCACGGTCTGCGGTCGGCTGGGCGATCACCATATCAACCGCATACAGCCGGAAGATGTATCGGTGGAGTTTCCCGGCCGGGGGGCAGGGAGGGTAATACCCCCGCAAGCCGGCGCTGTTGATGCCGCTCTGGGCCCCGTCAGACAGCACTTTCACATCGGGTTGCGCCGGATCGATACTTCGGGTATCCGGCGGAATATTGTATACCAGCCAGTGGGTAAATGTTCCGGAGGGTCCATCAGGATCATCGAGGATCAAAACAAAACTTTTGGTTCCTGACGGGACATTTACCCAAGAGACACCGGGTGTCTGGGATGACCCGGTACAGGTTAATACCTGCGGAAGCGTGGCCCCGGGGGAGACCGAGTCCACGGTGAGGGTGAAATTTTCTGACGGCGTGGATATGGGTGTCGGAATGGACACGTTTACTGGTGAGGAGTTCACGTCAGGGGACGCCGTATAGGGAGCCGTGCAGCCACAGAGGAGGACCCATACCACCATCAGGCACGGCGAGAAAATCCGCAGGATTTTCATGAACCGGATATCACCTACCGGACAGATATACCTGACGAAGCCGGTGGAGGTGCCGGGAACTGATCTGACAAGAGACGACGGATCCCACGGCCACAGGAGGCACCACAAGAGTTCGGGAGCCGGACAGGAGAGTCAGTCTCAGCTGTGCGGACCTGCACGTCGCCATGCTCCCCTGCAACTCTTATACGCTCCCACACACAATAACAGGTACCGCAGGTAGGGCCGGCCCTTTCGCCGGTCACGTTCAAAGGACGTGCCACCATGAAGACGCAGAGCACCCCACAGTTCCCGCAAGAGTCAGAGAAGGCCGCATCGCCGCAGGCACCAGGCCCGATCCCGCTCAACTTCTGCATTATTCTGTCAAAGGATGGCAGGATCGACCGGTTCATCGACCGCCCGCTGGAGGAATACCTCACAGCAATCCCCAGTGCAAGTATCGCATGGATCGATTACAGCACAAAAGACGATGCACTGGATATTGAGAAGATCGCCCAGCGTGCCGGGTTCACAAAACTCCCCATTCCCAAACTCTCCACTGGGTTCTACTCGGCATACGAGGACTACGACACCGAACTGGGAATCATGCTCCCGTCGGTGACCATGAAGAACGACGATATGACGGTTCACCCGCTCTTTGTCCTGATCCGTGAGAATTTCATCCTGACCCTCCATTCCGAGGATATCAACCGCCTGCTTCGGTTCTCCCGGTATGCCCAGCCGTTTTTCAAGCGTATCAGTGCCGAGTGCACCTGCGACAAGATCACCCTGATGCTCGAGCGGATCATCGATGAGAACAACGACCGGAACTTCGAGTACCTCCGGGAGATCGAGATGCATGGCGATGACATCAGCAAATCGCTGATCGAGGAGAACATCGCAAAAAGGCAGGTCGCCCACCAGATCTACCGGATGAAGCACGTCCTGATCGATTACTTAAACGTCCTCTGGGCGACAAAAGACGTGATTAACTCGCTCCAGTACGGAGACGCCGACTTGATCACAAACGATGAGAAACTGCTGGGCCGGATCGGGATCCTCTCCGACAACATCGAGCGCCACATCGAACTCTCTGAGCAGATGTCAAACGTGCTCGCTTCAGGGCTCGAAGTGATGCAGAGCATCTACAACAACCAGCTCCAGAGCCTCAACAACCGCTTTGCCCTTGTGACTGCCTACCTGACCGTGCTCGGTACCGCTTTTCTGGTCCCGAACACCATCGCCACCATCGCCGGGAGCGGGATCATGGCCGGGCAGATGGCAGTACAGTGGTGGTACCTTCCGCTCCTCATCGTGTCGACGATCGTCGCGACGGCCACGTCGTTTCTCTGGGTGGTGCACGTTTGGAAGGGGAGGAAAGAGGAGGTTTAACCACTTTTTTTGGGGGATCCTCCCTTTTTATCCGCGTAAGTTCGGGCTCGAACCATGTCCCGATGCACTGCCTGACCACCCCGAGGCCCACATCACTGTCCAGGAAGATCGCGCCGATGATCGCTTCCATGGTGTCGGCAAGGATCGTGTCTTCCCCTGAACGCCAGAGGTCTTTTTCCCCACGCCCGAGCCGGATGAACCGCTTGATCTTCATGCGCCGGCCGATTTTGGCAAGGCTGCTGTTGTCCTCCAGCTGCTCTTTTACGCTGGTAATCCCGCCTTTGCTCTGGATGCCTTTCTCCATTAAAAACAATATAAGGCTGGTCTTGAGCACCGCGTCGCCGAGAGTACTATATGCCTCCTGGGTGAGGCAGATCCGGTTTTGCTGGATCAGTTCGTTTGCATAGGCCGGGTGGGTCAGCGCCCGGATCAGGTGTTGCGGTTCAAAAAAATGGTACCCGATAATTGTCTCGATCCCGTGCAGATCGTCCTTTTTTTCCATGATCTTCACTCAACCGTCAGCGGATAACCACATAAATATCACGGCCCCGGCAACGGTCTTCCCAATTTTTAAACCAATGCCATTAAAGTTCATCAGCGCAATTGGGGAATATCAGCACGAACGGATCAGTCTGCCGGCTCTCCAAGCAGGGGTGTTTTTTGGAGCACAAGAGCGGCTGAGTTCATGCAGTAGCGTTTGCCCGTGGGCGGGGGGCCGTCATCGAAGACATGCCCGAGATGTGCTCCGCACAGGGCGCAGAGCACTTCGGTGCGTTCCATACCATGGGAACTATCCACGCTGGTGCGGATATTGAGCATTGAGACCGGCGCAAAAAAACTCGGCCAGCCGGTGCCGGAATCGAACTTGGACTCCGATAAAAAGAGCGCCGTACCGCAGCAGGCGCACCGGTAGATGCCGTGGGCCTTACAGTCATGGTACTTGCCGGTGAAGGCATACTCGGTTTCCTGCTTTCGTGCGACCGCAAACTGTCGGGGGGTCAGCTGCACCTGCCATTCTGCGTCTGTCTTTACCACCGGGAATGCCTCTTCTTCCCGCCCGGTTTCCAGGTTGAAGATCTGGATGGTACCATGCCCATCCGCGGTCTCTGCCGTTCCATGGTCCATCTTATTCTCTCTACCATGAGGATGGGAGCAGCGGATGATAGCCTTTCTGATGCTGACACGGCTACGGGGTATTACATACCGAAAAAACTCAGGATACGGCGTTTTGGATCCTTATAGAAGATCCTCGCCCCGTCCTTGATATTCCTGACATCCTCGATGGTATAGAGAAGATCCGGGTATTCCCGGGAGATGAGCGAGAGGAGCCGGGAGAGTTCCTTTCTCGGGACGATCATAAAAATGATACTGACCATGCCGGAGAAGCTCCCGGTTCCTTCGATCCGGGTCATGCCATAGCCAAGCGTGGAGAGGCGGGACATAAGGATCTGCGGGTCTCCGGGAGTGATGAGCCGGACGATAACGAACCCGATCGAGATGAGGTTCTCGATTGCCATGCCGAGTACCGTCCCGATACCGTAGCCTGCAAGGTATGCGAAGAGGTTCCAGTACTGCGTGAAGTTGGTAAGGACAAGCCCGGTGGAGATCAGCCAGATACCGGTCTTGACAATCCCGACATACGCCGCGAGGTTCGCATGCCCCTTGCTGATGTAAATCGTCCTGACCGATTCAAGGCTCGCTTCCCCAATACGGGCGACGAGGATCAGGAGGGGTATTGCGATTACTGACCAGATGGTATCGATATCCATGCGTCGTGTGGCTCCTAACCACAGTAATCGAACCGGATCGGTTGTATAATTTGCGGAATGATCCGCAGGGACAGATGTTCCAGAAAGTGAGGATCCAACTTGGCCCACAACCGCAGGAAGTGGGGGGAGGGGGTGACCCCCTCTTGAAAAAATTATGGCAGGGGGGTGATCCCCCCACTTCAGGTCAAACGGGGCGGGGGGGTACCCCCCAC
>JBEKTA010000080.1:0-6983 GCA_049516515.1 Methanoregula sp.
ATTGGACTCATACCCGTGATCCTGTTGTGTGCAGCATTCGTTTTCGTACCTATGGTTGCCGCAGCGGGACCTGGCCAGGGTTCTAACCCGGGCAACCCGGGCCAGGGAGGAAATCAGGGAGGCATGATGATGCCGGACAACGGGCAGAACTCAAACGCCGGGTCGGATCAGGATCCGGGGAATATGACAGAACCCAACGGCCCGCCGGACAGAAATTTCGGAAACATGACGGACAACATGACCATGCCCGGCCCGGGTAATGCGAACATGACTGCGTACGGGAACATGACCTGGCACGGAAAGGACAGAATGACAGCAGGCAACATGACGTTCTGCCACCCGCCTCTGGACGGCAACACAACCCCCACCGGTAACTGGACAGCACCGGATAACATGACGATGTGCCAGCCCGGCGGGGAAAACTCGACCACCATCCCCGGGGGAAATATAACGGTCCCAAAACCGGCGGACGGGAACGTGACGCCCCCCCAGGACCAGAATGGGAACAATGCCGGGGCGGGCGCCCAGTCTGGACAGCAGCAGGGGAGCGTAAATCAGGCACAGAGCCAGGACCTGAAGGACAGCGACCTGATCGCGACCTTCTTAAAATGGCTCAAAGGCCAGACCGGCATTTAATACCCTTTAAAAAATCTTTTTCCCCGGGTGATATCATAGGAAAGTTTCCCGGATCTACCGGGACGGCTCCTTATCCCGGTATTTTGCGAGCAATTTTTCTTATACCAGAACGAATGGATCGGTACAAGCGCCGGAACGCTTTTTTAATAGTGAACCACCATGACCATCCGCGGGATCAAAAAGGAACTTCTATCGCTGCTGCTTGAACTGGGCAAGAACAGCCATCCGAACGAGTTTGCCGCACTCCTTAAAGAAGAGGGAGGAGTGATCAGCGAACTCAATCTCCTTCCCGGGACAATTACCGGCAGTTCATCGGCCTCGATCTTCTTTGACATGATGCCGCTCGATACCCACCTCGCGGGCAGCGCCCATTCTCACCCGAACGGCGTGTGCCGGCCATCTAATGCGGACATCAACTTTTTTCCCCGGGCGGGAAGATACCACCTCATCATCGGCGCCCCGTACCGCGAGGGCGACTGGAAATGTTTTACTGCGGACGGCGAACCTTGCGAACTTGCGGTGATCCCATGACCCGGCGCATCGTTGCCACCGGCACCTTCGACATTCTCCACCCGGGGCACCTCTACTACCTTCTTGAGTCAAAGAAACTCGGCGACGAACTCTTTGTGATCGTGGCCCGGGATGCAAACGTGAAGCACAAGCCCCGCCCGATCGTCCCGGAGGAACAGCGCCGGGCGATGATCGCCGCGCTCAAACCGGTGGATCACGCGATCCTCGGCGACCCGACCGACATGTTCCGGCCCATCGAAGAGATCCACCCCGACGTTATCACGATTGGCTTCAACCAGTACTTCGATGAGGAGAAACTCCGGGGCCAGCTTGCCGGACGCCATCTCAACGCTGATGTGATCCGGATCGGGAAGTATGCAGATGGCGACCTCGCCAGCTCGCGCCTGATCATCCAGCGGATTATCGGGGCACGCGGCGGCGATCAGCGGACCGGGTAGAACGGGCAGTCCGTGGTCCTGCACTCGTTGTTCATTCCGTAAAACGTGCAGGTAACTTTCGGGTCGATCGGGATCTTCACACCAAGGCTCTCACCAGCAAACGCGACCGCGCCCTGTATCGCAAGGAACGTGTTGCGCTTGCAGCAGCGCGGGCCGCCGTTCAGGGCGATGGTCATAAGACTCTTTGCGACCACAAGATTTGCCTGCTGCCATTCCCGCTGAGAGAGCGGCGTTGCGCCGGTCACAAGCGAGATGAAGATCCCGGTGCCCACCGCGGCGCCGCAGTCGCCCATAAACCCACAGGCACCTCCCTTGATCATCCCGGCACGATCCCGTGCCGTCGCGATCAGTTTTGCCTTCCGGTCAGGCTGCCCGGTGACGTTGCAGTACGCCGCGAGGAGCACGGCCGGCACGAGGAAGTGGTGCTCGGGGCCGTGCATGTTCACGACCGGGTTCTGCATTAAGGTGATCGCCATCCGGATCGGATCTGTCTCCGTTGTCTTTGTGCAGTACTGCTCTATTGCGTCGTCAGCCCCGAGCTGGTGGCAGCGATCGCAGACAAAGTGCCCGTCCACGCACACTGCATTCGCCATCTGGACCTTGTGACAGTACGCGCACTCGTGCTGCTCCGGTGACTCAAGGTAACGGAGCGGCTTGCCGCAGACCATGCACCCGGTTCGGTAGTCAGTCATGGGAAACCCCTGTTGTCAAAAGAGAGGGCCCCTTTAAGGAAAAACTTTATTGATCCGGGCGGGTATCCACTGCATGAAGTGGCTCGCATGCAGGATTGCAAGGGAAAGAGCATGTACAGCGATCTGCACCCGGTCGGGCTCGTTCTTGTCGCATAAACTGATCAATGGCCTGCACGCATGCGGTGCGGAGGCGGGCCGTGGTGGCGGCTTCTCCCGGAAAACCCGTGCAGGAGCGTGCCGGAGTACTTCGCCGCAAACGAGCCCACAAGCGAGGTCACGATCACCATCACGGCAATAGTGACAGCAACCGGGGGTGAGCCGTACAGAACGGCAAGCGCGATGGAGAACTCGCCACGGCCGATCGTGTTTGCCCAGATCTCAAGACCCGACTTTGCCGATCCATAGAGGTAAAGACCGGTCAACACACCGGAAATAAGTTTGCTCACGATGGCAAGGATGCAGATAACCGTGAGCACATAGAGACTCACATTGCCGGAGAGGTTGATAGTGATCCCGAAAAAGACAAAGAAGATCACGAGAAAAACGTCCTTGAACGGGCGGGCATGCTGCTCGAACGCATCCGGGTCGGTCGTCGCAAACACGGCGCCAAGGCCGATCACCATCATGGTATCGGGGACCCCGAACAAAACGGCAAATCCCGCAGTCGCAAGAACGGCAACAAACGTGAACAGGACTGGCAGTTCATCGTCACGGTCGAGGATCGAGACCAGAAACTCCTTGCCGTAATGGGCGAGAGCATAGAGAATGGCCAGCGCAAAGATGATCTTGGCGGCAAAGAAGAACAGGTTCTGGTCGCCGGCCGAAAGCAGGGCAAGGACAATGATCATCGCGATATCCTCAAAGACCATCAGCCAGATGATGGTCTCCGATTCCCGCATCATGAGTTTGCGGTTCTCGATGAGCGAGGTGACTGCCATCGCGGTGCTGGATATATAGAAGGCTGCCGCGACAATGAGGGCCTCAGTAAACGAAAAGCCGAGCAGGTACGCGGCCACAAAACCGATGAACATGTTGACGTTGAGGTCGATAATCCCGCTTGTAAGGACGGCAGACCGGTTCTCCGAGATCTTATCGACCCGGAGACCGAGGCCCACGAAGAAGAGCAGAAAGATCAGCCCCATGTCTGAAAAAAAACTGCTGATCTGGTCGGATGCAACAAGCCCGAGGCCGGCCTGTCCCATGATAACGCCGGCAATAATGTAGAACGGGATCGCCGGGAGGGTCAGGTACTTGCTCACGAGCGCAAGCACGAGGCAGACAAAAAGTGCGAGTATGATACCTTCCATCAATCCACCATGATCTCGTGTTCGAATAATCTGAGCTGGTCGGTTTCCCCGATGACCAGCACGGCATCGCCGGTCTCAAACACGAACGATGGCGGAGGATTGATAATATTTTTGTCATTTCTTGAGACGGCGATAACGGTCGTCCCGGTCTTTGCCCGGATCTCAAGGTCTTCGATCGTCTTTCCTGAAACGGCGCGGGGGACAATGTACGTGTGGATGGTGACCCGGAGATCGGCAAGCGCAGAAAATGCGATCTCGACGCTCTCCTGGTCGGCCTCGATGATTGCACCGGTGAGAATATTCCCGAGCCTCCGCGCCTCTACCGGAGTCATCTCGGCAGCGCTTGGCGTGTGGCAGCCTTTCTGGAGGGTATACATCTGGATGGTGCCGGTCTTGGTGAAAAATATCGCGACCGTGTCGCCCTTATCAGTCTCGAATTCGTATTTTGTGCCGACACCGGGAAGATTGAGGGATCGAAGAGCCATAGCAGTGTTTAGAGAAATGTTCCTAAAATATATTACTCCTTTCCCGGCACGCTGCACCGGGAAAATCCAGACGCCGGCATTCTTTTCATGAAAGCAGATCTGCTCCAGCCGTATAAAATAAAAAGGATTATTATTCAGAAAATCCACTTCACATACCATAATGAACCTGATATCCCTTCTTACGGCATTTGTGCCATGGATCGCGTTCACCCTTGTTGCTGAAGCTCCCCTGGGAAATCCCCTGATGTGCCTGACCCTCGCATTTATTGTCGGCATTGTGCTGACCGTCCTGACGAGCTACCGGCAAATTCTCCAGGGGTATATCCTTTCCGTTGTCACGATTGTGTTTTTCGTCGTGTTCTTCATCCTGATCATCGGATTGAAGTTGTACCCTCTTGCGAGTTACATTTCGGTACTCTCGATGCTGATCCTTACGCTCGTCTGCTGGGCGACGATGCTGTTCCGGTTCCCCTTCACCCTCCAGTATTCACGGGAAGGCGTGGACCCCGAGCGTGTGAAGAGCGCACCATTCATGCGGGTAAATTATATCATCACCGCGGTATGGGGAGTTGCATTCACCCTCGGCACAGCTATTGACGCTTTCCTGCTGCTCCGGCCTGACCCGGGCCTTATGTTCTGGGACAACTTAAAATGGGTCTTTATGGTAATCGCTATCGTCTTTACCGTGTGGTATCCGGCATACGTCCATAAGCAGAGGGCGTTGCAGGCACTGGCAGAGCATTCTGATCTCTTTAAAAAAATTGACGCTAAAGTTTCCGGTACGTTGAAAGAACACCGGGAATAAAACCCGGGTCATTAAACGGAGATCGTTCCCCCCGATAACTATTTTTATTGACAGAAGGGGAAATGCCATAAAAACGAAAATTGTGTGGGCGTGAGAAGGGGTGAGAGGATCCCGCTCATGCATCTGACACAGATATCATTCAAGGGTTTTTTCTGAGAGGCCGGGAGGACCACGGTTCGCACCGGACTCGTACCGGGCACGAGAACTTTTTTTTACAGGGGATTAATTGTCCTCCCCATACCACCTGTTGAACGACCCGGTGTTTAAACTCCGGACCGGGCGGGGTGAAAGTGAAAGATCCGGGGTATCCACCATCAGGATAACGACCGGCAAAACAGATCCTTTTTTCCCTATCCCTGATGATAAATAATGATAGATTATTTGTTTTGCGGAGACAGTCACCCCGCAACCGGGTTTCAGAGGAGTTGGTGATCATCGCAGAAATCCCAAAAGAAGAGTACCTGAAAAAGTGCACGTCAGCGTGTGCAGGATGTAGTTCATCCCTGACGCTGCGCTACGTGTTAAAAGCTGCCGGGCACGACACCGTGCTTGTGGTGCCCGCGTGCTGTACGAGCGTCATCCAGGGTATCTACCCCAACACCGCGATGAATGTGCCGGTCTACAACGTCGCGTTTGCTGCCGCCGCCGCGTGTGCGTCGGGTATGACCGAAGCGTTTCAGGCACATGGCAAAAAGACCCACGTGATCGTGTACGCCGGGGATGGCGGGACGCTCGATATCGGGATCCAGTCGATGTCGGGTGCCTTTGAAAGGGGCACCGATTTCCTGTATATCTGCTACGACAACGAGGCCTACGGGAACACCGGCATGCAGCGCTCGGGCGCGACGCCCCTTGGTGCAAAGACCACAACGACGCCGACCGGCAAGACCGTGGAGAAGAAAGACATCGATGCGATCGCGGCCGCCCACCACCTCGAATACATGGCGACCGCATGCAGCGCGTACCCGCAGGATATTTTTAAGAAGGTCGCAAAGGCGCTCACGTTCCGTGGGCCGACATTCATCCACATCCTTGCCCCCTGCCCGCCCGGATGGCGGTACCCGACCGAGAAGACGATCGAGATGGGAAAACTCGCGGTCAAATCCGGTATGTGGGTGCTCTACGAGCGCGAGCACGGGAAACTGACGATTGGCGCACCCTCAAAAGCAGCGATGAAAAAACCTCTGCCACTCGAAGATTACCTCGCCCCTCAGGGCAGGTTCAAGGGCATCGATGCAAAGTCGCTTGCAATCCTCAAACAGCACCTTTCTGATAACCTCAAAAAACTTGCCGCAGAGGAGGCACAGTCATGAAGGAGATCTCAACGGGCAACAAGGCGGTCGCAAAAGCCGTCAAACAGGCACTGCCCGAAGTCGTCGCCGCGTACCCGATCACCCCCCAGACCGAGATTGTCGAGACGATTGCGGATTACGTCACGAGCGGCCAGATGAAGAGCCGGTATATCCCGGTCGAGAGCGAGCACTCGGCGATGGCAGCCTGCATCGGCGCCAGCATCACGGGCGTGCGGACGTTTACTGCGACAAGCGCCCACGGCCTGCTCTACATGCACGAGATGACCAACTGGGCGGCGGGCGCACGCCTGCCGATCGTGATGGCAAACGTGAACCGCTCGCTTGGCCCCGGGTGGAACATCTGGGCAGAGCACACCGATGCGATGCAGGAGCGCGACACCGGCTGGCTCCAGGTGTACGTCTCGACCGTGCAGGAAGCCTACGATACCACGCTCATGGCATTCCGGATCGCGGAGCACAACGACGTGCTGCTGCCGGTGATGGTCAACCTCGACGGCTTTGTCCTCTCCCACATCATGCAGCCGCTGGACACCGTGGAACCCGGGGACTTCATACCACCAATCCACCTGCCCCATGCGATCGATACGAAAAACCCGACAGGGTACGGCGGGCTTACCGGGCCCGACCAGCACTTCAAATTCCGGTGGGAGATCGAACGCTCGATGCGCGACTCCGAAAAGGTAATTGAGGCAACCGAGAAGGACTTTGCACGCCGGTTTGGGCGAAGTTACGGGCAGACCGAGAATTACCGGTGCGAAGACGCGGACGTAATCCTCA
>JBEKTA010000081.1:0-6966 GCA_049516515.1 Methanoregula sp.
GGCCAGATCGCGAACATCGCGACGCCCGACCCCCAGCTCATCGTCATCCGGGCCTTCGACCCAAACGCTCTGAAAGCCATCGAAAAGGCGATCCTCCAATCGGAAAAACCACCGGGTGACCGGCAGGGCAACTGGGTCCAGAAATTCTCAACCGATGCCGATGCAATGCTCTTTGCCACCGCGCAGTTCTCAAGATACCAAGAGGTCGAAGCGTTCATCAGGGAAAACTTCCGGAACCCGGATCATATCTCACGGACGATCCATGACAAAAGGGGCAGATCATGAAACCCAGCGAGATATTTGGATTCCTGTCACTTGGGGAGGGCCAGAACGTTGAATTCAAAACCGATTGCTGCGATCCAAAAATCCTAGGCCCAATCATCTGCGGGTTTCTAAATTCATCCGCAGGGGGCTACATAATCTGCGGAATAAATGAGAAATATGAGATTAACGGCGTTGATCGTTCGACTCTATCGCTAAAAGATCTTGAGCGCACACTCTCATACGATATCACGCCAAAAACTCTCATCTCAGTCCAGGTACAGATCTTACGACAAAAAGACCTCCTTGTCATCGAAGTACCGGCCGGAAAAGACCTTCCCTACGCATTCCGGGATGTTATCTACATCCGTGATGGTACCGCAACAAAGAAAGCGGATGTTGCAACAATCCGCGATATGGTGCTCCGCAGGCAGGCTGAGCCGGAACGGTGGGAACGGCGGTTTTCCGATGCCAATATCGAACGCGATATTGACGAGCGCGAACTGCATGGTGCAATAACAGATATTAATAAAACTGAACGATTCCGGTTCCGCGATCCCGACAACAAAATCGCCGTTCTCGAAGACCTTGCCATATTTAAATACGGGCACCTGACCAACGGCGGCGATATCCTCTTTACAAAAAATCCTGCACTGCGTTACCCACAGATCCGGGTCAGGGCGGCACGGTTCTCATCCGGTAAGACCGATAACATCTACCCGGACACAAAATCCTTTGAAGGGCCGCTCGTCTCCCTGCTTGAAGACGTCATCGGCTTTATCCAGAGAAATACACCCACATCATCATACTTTTTAAAAGATTCACTAAAACGCGAAGACAAAAACCTCTACCCGTCGTTTGCCATACGCGAAGGGCTGGTCAATGCATTCGCCCACCGGGATTACAGCGATTTCTCCGGAGGAATTACCATCAATATCTACCTGGACCGCCTGGAGATCGAAAATTCCGGCAGGTTCCCAGAAGGAGTCACACTGGATAAACTTGTAACGGGACACATATCGGTATTCCGCAACCCCGATATCGCTCATGTGCTATATTTGCGAGGGTTCATGGAAAAGGCGGGGCGCGGCAGCCTTATGATCCGGGAAGCCTGTATCGATCACGGTCTGCCCCTGCCCCGATGGTCGGAAACTGATAGAGGGGTCCGGCTTACGTTCTTTGCCCCAAAAAATACCCAGGAAGTTACCCAGGAAGTTACCCAGGAAGTTACCCAGGAAGTTACCCAGGAAGTTACCCAGGAAGTTACCCAGGAAGTTACCCAGGAAGTTACCCAGGAAGTAAGGCGATTACTTACTATATTTAAGGGTGACTCCATGTCCCGAAAGGAACTTCAGGTTGCCCTCAGTCTCAAGGATGACGAATATTTCAGGTCCGCATATATACAGCCGGCACTTCAGGCAGGATTAATCGGAATGACGCTCCCCGACAAACCACGGAGCAGCAAACAAAAATACCGGCTCACACCAAAGGGGCAGTCCCTGGTAAAATCGCAAGTAAACCAATAATTGCCAAGGAGGCCACACATGACAGCCCCAAAATCCCTCCCAGAGCTTGAAGACCTGATCGGCTACCGGTTCCATGAACAAGATGTTATGGAAAAAGCCCGGACTCGCATCGCATTTCTCAATGACCAGAAAAAATGTGACGAAAAAAATGCATGGACCCGCTTGCAACCGTTGGGGATGCAATACTCGGGGCTCTTGTCGTGTGCCGGCTCTACGAGAATGGCGGGAGGGACAAGGGCACCCTGACGACCGATAAAATCTGTGGGGTAAACCGGGACCGGACCCGGGCCTTTACGAGAGAAATTCCAACTCCAGCAGTACATCCGCTGGGGAAAAGGCGAGGAGAAAAACAAGATCTGGCTGCAGGGACCCCAGGCCTTCGACACCGCATTCGAGGCCCTCATCGGTGCGGTATTTCTTGACGCCAAAAGAAACGGAAGCGACGGGCTCGCCGTTGTCGAACAGGTCCTGGACCGGATACACTTTTTTTAAATAATTTTTTCCGGGCCGGGGGAGTTTTTGGGGCCGGGGTGACAGGATGAAGACCTGGCCGGATGCTCCGGGAAGGAGATTGAACGGGACTCAATAACCCCCGTGTTTTACTTCGGGTTCTAAAAAAGAATTCTCCCGACTGCTTTGATTACATCCCGCTGGAACGTACGGGTTTTTTTCATCGCACCTGAATTTCGTCATGGGCTCGCGGGCTCCGAAGGATCGGGCACACTTTTTGACCATTCGATCAGTTTCTGCTTCAGTTCCTCTTTCGAGGGCAGGTAGAGCTGGTACTGCGATGCATAGATGTTCGATTTTTCCGGGAGAGTGAGCCTGACGAGAGCATCGTTCTTTGTCCGGCAGAGGATAATGCCGACCGTCGGGTTCTCATCGGGAAGTTTCACTTCGCGGTCATAATAATTCACGTACATCTGCATCTGGCCGAGGTTCTCATGCGTGATCTTCCCGATCTTGAGGTCTATTAAGACATAGCACCGGAGGAGCCGGTTGTAGAAGACAAGGTCCACGAAGTAATGATCTGCATCGAAGGTGAACCGTTTCTGCCGGGCTTCAAAAAGGAAACCTTTCCCGAGTTCGAGCAGGAATGTTTCGAGTTTATCGATGATGGCAGATTCGAGATCACTTTCGGAGTAGTGCGCATTCTCATCAAGCCCGAGGAATTCGAGCACATAGGGATCTTTAAGCATGTCCTGAGGATTTCCGATGATCTGTCCTTTATCTGCGAGAGATTTCACCCCCTTTTTATCTCGGCTGAGTGCAAGTCGTTCATAGATTCCGGAGTTGAACTGCCGTTTGAGTTCGGAGAGCGACCATTGGTTTTCCCGGGATTCAATCTCATAGAACCGGCGCTCGTCCCGGTTGTCGATATTCATGAGGACAATATAGTGCGACCAGCTGAGGGAGAAGGACGGTTTGAATTGGGCAGACAGTGTTTGCCCAATTGGAGTTTCCGTCGTTGTTTTGGCCGGTAATTGCGCAGACAGTGTTTGCGCAATTTGTGGAGTTGCGTCGTGGTATTCGAGATAAAACCGACGTATATACTCAAGATTTCTCTTCGAAAACCCGCGCCCGAGCTCTGCGGTCAGCCTCTGTGAAAGTTCACGTACTATTCGTTCCCCATATTCCGCCCGTCTGTTTCCCTTTTGTTCAAACTCAACGATCCGCCGGCCAATCTCGAAGTTGGTGACAACCTGCAGGGTGTTGACGCTCTGTGCGGCTGCCCGGCGGGCACCCTGCACCAGATCCCGGATCTCCTGTACGAGCGGGAGTATGGGCTCATCTGGCGCCGGACTTTTTGCTTTTACCGCTTTTCCTGCCATTACAGTCTCTCCTCACACGGTTTCTTAAAATCTGCAATCGCGCCTGCCACTTCGCAATTCTCCACGGGATTTTAGCCTGCCCGATACAAGCGGGATACCTGTCGGGAGACTAAAGAATATCTGTCTATGGTATGTGGTGCGGTATAATTGCTTAAAGGATCGGATTTGGTCGGATGCACTCTGTGAAGGGGATTAGTGAAGAAAGACACCGACCGGAAGCCCTTCCCGCCCCTCTTCAAATCCCTCCGGAACTATCAAACAAGATTGATGCTCCCCGGCGGGTAATACACCCATCAGTAAAGTCCCGAAGTCCCGGACCCGGGAGGTACTATTGAATGGCTGAACGTAATTCACCAGAAGATCTGGAGAAAGATATCGGGTACACATTCCGCGATGAAACACTCCTTGAAGATGCACTGACCCGCCAGTCGTACATCAATGATAACCATATCGCAAGGAAAGACTGCATGGACCCGCTTGCAACCGTTGGGGATGCAATACTCGGGGCTCTTGTCGTGTGCCGGCTCTACGAGAATGGCGGGAGGGACAAGGGCACCCTGACCACCGATAAAATCCGCGGGGTAAACCGGGACCGGACCCGGGCCTTTACGAGAGAAATTCCGGCTCCAGCAGTACATCCGGTGGGGAAAAGGCGAGGAGAAAAACCAGATCTGGCTGCAGGGACCCCAGGCCTTCGACACCGCATTCGAGGCCCTCATCGGCGCGGTATTTCTTGACGCCAAGAGGAACGGAAGCGACGGGCTCGCTGTTGTCGATCAGATCCTGGACCGGATACACTTTTTTTAAATATTTTTTCGGGCGGTTCCTGTCCGGCCAAGCCCACGCTGGCCGGGGGGGTTATTACACCGGGTTTTCCCGGTCGTGTTCGTTTGTCAGACTCACTTGCATTGATGGCAGACCGTACCATTGCATTTCTGCTGGCGTTTCTCAAGGGCAGAGGGTGTGGACAATTAAGAAAGACCTGAAGTAAGGGCAGGGAGAGATCACCGGTCATATACTTTTTTTCTTGGCCCTACTTTGAGAATGGAAATCAATAATTCCGTGTCATCAATTTCAAGAATAACACGATATGCTCCCACACGCTGATGATACCAGGGATAACCTTCGCATCGTTCTGCCGTGCGGTGAGGATCTTCGGATAACGATTCAATTTTATCGACAATCCGTTTTGCGAGGGAGCGCGGTACCTTCTCCAGATCCTTTACGGGAACGGTCTGTCCAGAAAAAAGAATAACTCATTCGATCCCAAGTTTGGCCCGTAATTCCTTGGTAGTGTAGACACGCCCCTGCACAATATCCTCTTTGGCTTCGGCTATGTCTTTTAAATCCTGCTCATCCAGGTATGCGTCCGGGTTTTTGCAGTTCCGCTTGATAAGCTCGGGCATGATATAATAGTTATTCCCGGGCGGGATTATCAAACCTGCGTTTGATCAACCCCTCTCTTTAAAAAAATGCGAACGAGGAATCTCTCATAAAAAAATTCTTTGTCATCACCCATGCAGGCTGGTGGCATAATCCCGGTATCCCGGTTTTATCCCAACCCCCTCACCCGCTCAATCACCTTCTCATCATCAGCCCCGGGACTGTTCACCCGGTCCGACACCGGGTACGCCTCCATCCCCTCCGCAGGGTACGGTGCAAGGATCCGCCGCACTTCATCTTCAGGAAGCACATCGCGGGAGAGCCAGCGCATCTCGTCGTCCTGCCTGAGGATCACCGGCATCCGGTTGTGGATTTTGGCCACCAGTTCGTTTGGGGTTGTCGTGATGATCGTATACGTCCACAGCGTCGTGCCCGCAGGGTTGCGCCAGACATCGTAGAGCCCGGCAAAGCCAAAGACCGGGTCGTCTTTTACATGGAAGTAGAACGGGACTTTGCGCCCGGCTTCCTGTTTCCATTCAAAAAAGCCGCTCGCGGGAACGAGGCAGCGCTGGGATCTCAGCAGCTCCCGGAACATCGGCTTCTCCGCGAGGCTCTCTGCCCGGGCATTGAAGGGCCGGTTGGCAGGCAGGCTGTCATCTGGTGAGTGCGGCACGAGCTGCCCCCACATAACAGGCAGCCGGAAGAGACGCGGCCAGGGAACAACGCCTTTTGCCCGGTGCGGGACAAGGCCCCACTGCATCATGACCGCCTCTGCCCGCTCGTGCACCACGATCACCGGGTTCGTGCTGCCCGGCGCGATGTTGAAATGCGACCGGAATCCGATCATCGGGTCGATCACCCGGAACCTCCCGCAGAGGTCATCGATACAGGCAAGCGAGTACCGGCCGCACATGATAAATGGTCATTCTGGTGCGGGGGGTCATCAAGGTTTTGCCGGGCGTTGTGTAAAAATATCACACTACCGACGGTGATTAAATTAAAAATGCCCTCCACCCATTACACGCCATGATCGGATTCATATCAGGATGGTCACGACTCCGCTCCGACGATTTATAACCCGCGTTTTATCCAGAGGACATGCGACATGCCGATGAAAACAATGAAAAACGTAAACCGGCCAGCAGCATTTCTGGGAGCGCCCGTTCCCCTCGCTTGCTCTGTTTGGTACCGCAGAACTTACGCAGGTGGGCGCCACTCTCATCGCGATCTATGGAGTTTTCATCATGACGCCCATCGGGTGGTCGCTTGCGCTTATTGTCTGGGGGTACGCATTGGTGTCATTCCTCGTAAACGACCAGATTAAGGTATGGTTATTCAGGAAGATCCACCCGTATTCATGAACGTTTTTTGCGGCTGCATCTTTGTAAGTAGCATGACCTGAATCGTTAACGTCGAATCTGCCATAGGAATACGATCATAAGAAAAATTCCCCGGCCCTTAATAAGAATCCTAAAATAGGATCGGAAGAAAAAGTAAAAAACCACGGAATCCATGAAATTTTCTCTCCCCTCTGGCCTCACACCGACAAAACGGACCGTCATCATCGCGATAGTGGTCGGTGTCATTGCCGGTTTTGGCTCTCTCCTCTTTTATGAGGGTCTCAAATGGGGAATTGCCTTTTTCATGGGTTATCTCCTTCAGTATGTCTACCCTCAGGAGGGCCAGAATGTCGCCACGATCAGCCAGTGGTCCGAACCTCATTCACTCATCCTCCTGATCCCCATCCTCCTGTTCGGGAGTCTCCTGACCGGGATTCTCGTCACCCGGTTCGCACCTGAGGCAGAAGGTCATGGCACCGATGCGGCGATCAAGGCATTCCATGGCGATGGCAGGATAAGGAAAAGGGTCCCGGTCTTAAAAGCCGTCACGGCAATCCTCACCATCTCCACCGGGGGGAGTGCAGGGAGGGAAGGCCCTGCCGCCCAGATCTCGGCGGGTTTTGG
>JBEKTA010000082.1:0-6958 GCA_049516515.1 Methanoregula sp.
GACGAAGCCACGTTGCCGCCGGGCGTATCGATTGAGCTGACAGGGAACACTCCCTATAACATCCAGCTGGCAGACGCCATGAAGACCGCCTTTATGACCGTCATCATCGCGTGTATCGTGTTCATGCTTTTGGTGCTCGCGTTCCTCTTCTCCAACATGCGGTACTGGTTCCTCCCGGTTATCCTGCTCGTCTTTGGCCTCTTTTTCATGTTCGGCATCATGGGGATTCTGCAGATCCCGGGAAATGACGGGGCGCTTGCTGCTTTCCCTATCCTCCTTGGCCTCGGGATTGATTATGCTGTCCAGTTCCAATCCCGGTTTGACGAGGAGCGGAGGCAGTCCGGTGCGGATGAGGCCGTATACACGACGATTACCTCCACCGGCCCTTCCGTCCTGATTGCCCTTGCGGCAACGGCTCTCGGGTTTGCGGCCATGTACATCACCCCTATTCCCATGATCCATACCTTCGCAACGGTCTCAATCCTCGGGATTTCCTGCTGTTACGTGACCACGCTCTTTGGCTTTGGGGCGTTCATGCATTTCCTCAGGTACACGCCAAAACCGCTGCATGCCGGCGTTTCCGGCAGGCTGATGGCGGCGTACGGGGAGAGGGTCGCGCTGCTTGCGAAGAGAATCGTGCGCTTCGCGATACCGGTCCTTATTGTTGCTGTCGTAATTGCCGCTGTCGGGATCTCGATGGACAAGGGCATCCTTATAGACATGTCGCAGCAGTCCATGGTACCCTCGGATCTTCCGGCCCAGCTGGTCTCTGACAAGGTCACATCCGTCGCCGGGTCGTTTACGCCCCTGCCACTCTATATCCGGGGGATCGACACCACAACGGTGAACGGGATCACGTGGATAGACCGGATGTGTACATATATCCAGGAGAAAAATGGCAAGATCGCCAGTATCGACAGTCTCCCGGCCCTTATCCGGTCCAGGAACAACGGAGTCCTCCCGACGACCCAGGCAGATCTCGACAGGGTCCTTGCCACCATCCCCCCGGCGCAGATTGCGGCCTACCGGATCGATACCACGACCTCAATCGTGACGATAAGTACTACGTCCATGACCGTCAACCAGCAGTGCGCCTTTGTCGATAACCTGAAAAACGATATTGCCTGGCTTGAGCCCCCGGCCGGCGCCGAGATCACTCCGACCGGGGATTTCACCCTGTATACGAGCCTCACCGAGCAGGTAAAGATCAGCAAGGACCAGATGACGTTTCTCGGATTTATTTTGATCCTTATCTTCCTCCTCCTGATGTACCGCACCTGGGTGGCGGCAACCCCCTTAATCCCGTTGATCTGCGTGGTCGGCTGGAACCCGCTTGCCATGATTGCCCTGGGTCAGAACTACAACATGCTGACTGCCGTGCTCGGCTCCATGACGATTGGCGTGGGCTCCGAGTACACGGTCCTTGTCATGGAACGGTACCTCGAAGAAGTCCGCGCAACAGGGGATCACCTGCGGTCCATCCAGGAAGCGGTAAGAAAGATCGGCTCGGCAGTGACGGTCTCGGGACTCGTGACCGCGAGTGGTTTCTCCGCGCTTTTGCTCGCCCCGTTCCCCATCCTTTCGAGCTTTGGCCTTGCCACCGTGTTTGCCGTCCTCTTCTCTCTTGTCGGGGCGATCGTCATCATGCCCGCAGCCCTCGCACTCATCTCCGGCACGTCTGCAAAAAAGACCGGGCCGCAGGAGTCCTGACGATTCCTGGAACTATGCACTTAAAAATTGCCCGGGGCTTCCTCGTTTTACCGGAAGCGTTCATTTTTTCTTCCCGGGGGCCGGTAAATTTCTTGACATCAGGGGGTCCCGGAAAAAACCCGGCCGGTCTGGTTTGCGACGGTCAGGGTCATACCGCCTGCAGGATGGGTGATATACCCCAACAACATGAACATGTTTTATGCAGGTATCGGATCTGATGAGGTACACGATAAAATCTGATAACGGCTGTCAGGATTTTTTGGGGGAAGATCCTCCTGTGGTTCGTTGCACCCGATCGTCAGGCAAGAATATATGAGATCTGCCCGTGGATCCGGAATATCTAAAATCATAAATACGTCACCGTTATACTACTGCCCATGAGTGAAGAAAAATCCCGGGTGCGGGATATCCTGCGTAAACGAAAGGATGCAATGGTCCCGGAAGACCGGCTGAAAAAAAGCCTCATGATCACCCGCCATCTTATGAAAATTATCAAACCTGGCGAGACGGTCATGGTCTTTACCTCCAAGGAAAAGGAGGTCAATACAAAGCCGCTGATCCTGGCCCTGTTCGATAAAGGGAATCCGGTGGTTGTCCCGATTATCGTAAAAGAGGATGTCAGCCTCCGGCTGTCCTATTTACGGGATTTTTCTGATCTTGTCCCGAGCACATTTGGTGTCCCGGAACCTATCGGGAGCGAGATCCCGGCCGAGGCAAAGGATATCGACACGATCATCCTCCCGATGCTCGGCTTTGACCGGGCCGGGGGACGGATCGGGTACGGGGCCGGGTATTATGACCGGTTCTTATCAAAAAACCCGAACCTGCGGAAGATCGGGATCGCCTTTGCCTGCCAGTAATTCGACGGCCTGCCCGTCGATGAGAACGATATCCGGATGGACTACATCATCAGCGAGGATGGTATTGTCTATAAAGGCTAAAGGAGGATAGAGATGGAGATCAACGGTACCGAAATACTTGACACCTTTGCCGAGGCGTTCCCGACCTGGATCTCAAGGGTTATAATCACGGCGGCAACACAGGAATGGGCGTACCGTGCCGCCGTTGAAGCAACGGGATTTGCAACCTCCAAGATCGGCTGTCCCTGCGAGGCCGGGATTGAACGGTACCTTTCTCCCGAAGAGACCCCGGATGGCAGGGCCGGGTGTTCGATTCTGATCTGTTCTGAAAAGAAGAACATGAAAGCCAATGTTGCGACGAGGATCGCCCAGTGTATCCTCCCGGCACCGACCGCTTCTGCCTTTGACGGTTTTCCCGGTGCAGACTCCCGGTTTTACACAAAAATGCACTATTTCGGGGACCGGTACGAGGAGCGGTGCATGGTCGGTGGCAGGAAGTGCTGGAAGATTCCGGTGATGGAAGGCGAGTACGTGGGGGAGGAGCGCTTTGGGACCAAAAAAGGGATTGCCGGCGGGAACTTTCTTGTGATGGGAAGAGTCCAGCGGTCGGCACTTGCCGGCGCTGAGGCCGCGATGGAAAAAATCACCGGGACAAGCGGCGTCGTCACCAGTTTTGCGGGGGGCATTGTCGGGAGCGGTTCGAAGGTCGGGTGCAAAAATTATCATTTCCCGATGCCGGCAAGCACCGGCCACCGCTGGTGCCCGACATTAAAGGGCCGTACCAGTGATTCGCTCGTCCCTGACGGAGTTAATTCCGTATATGAGATCGTATTAAACGGCGTCGATGAAGCCGCCATCAGGGCTGCGATGAAGGCCGGGATCCTTGCAGCGACCAAAACCGGGACCGTCACGCACATCGGGGCGTCGAATTTTGACGGGAAACTCGGCCAGTACCGGTTCTCCCTCCACGATTTGTTCCGGTAATCTGTTTCCCTGCGCTCGTAATCCTGTTCACCCTGCACGTTTTTTTATACGGCAGGGCTCACGGGAGAATAGGCGATCACCGGGATTTCTGGAGGGTACCTGGTCCGCTCTGCCTGGCTCCGGATTCCTTTTCCGTCACAATGGCTTTACAGGGCAAACGTCAATTATTTCTTAAAAATGAGGATGGATGAGAAGATCATGAAGACAATTATCTATTATTTCACCGGCACCGGCAATTCCCTTGCCGCTGCACGGAACATCGCTGCAGCGCTTGAGGACTGCGAGCTCGTATCGATCGCATCGCTGAAAAACGCCCCCGGGGGTATCGCACCACCGGCTGAACGTGTCGGGATCGTCTGTCCTGTGTACGACTCGGGTCTCCCTGTCATCGTTGCGGAATTTGCCGGCCGTCTCGATCTCACCCGCGCCCGGTACACTTTTGCTCTTGTGACGCTGGGGGGGACCGGGGTCTCCGCCCTTCACCAGCTGAACGGAATCCTCAGGAAGCGGCAGGGCAGGAACCTCGATGCTGCGTTTATCGTGAAGATGCCCGGGAATTTCCCGCCGGTCAGCAGGCCGCCTGCAGGCAAAAAAGAGATCAGATCCTCGCCGCTGCCGATGCACGCCTCGCGGAGATCGCCGGTCTTATCGCAGAGGGCGCTCGTGTCCCGCCCGGGTTCTCACCCTTGTCCAGCCTGATAAAGATGGTGTTCTACAGCCCGTTTGAAAGGAACGTGCACGGACTGGACAAAAAGTTCTCGGTCTCTGGTGCCTGTACCTCATGCGGCACCTGTGCGGCGGTCTGCCCGGTAAAAAACATTGTGATCGAACAGGGCCGGCCGGTGTGGCAGCACCGGTGCGAGCTCTGCTGTGCCTGCCTCAATCTCTGCCCGGCCGAAGCGATCCAGCTTGCCATGATGCGGGGAACAGAGGGACGGGGACGGTACCGCCATCCTGTCCTTACGATCGGGGATATGAAGGCGCAGGCGGGTACGTGAACAGAACGTTCCTGCACTTTTTTTGATCAGGTCGTACATACTGCCTTCTCATCCCGGTTGAGAAGTTTCCAGTCCACAGGTTTTTTGTCGACCGGGCAGAACTTCATCTCTTCATTGTCAAGCCTGGTCAGCATGCAGGGCTTGCTGCAGCGTTCGCACCTGAATATTCTTAAATGAGTTTTACTTTTCACATCTGATGGTGTCATATCCATTACCCTGATGTATCCTTTGCCCGGTTTCCTTATGTATTGGCGCGATATGCCGGGTTGTGACACCCAACTCCTGTGGTATATGGGAGAACTCCCGGGTTATGCCAACCCGGGGTTTAATTATTTCCCGGGCACCCTTTCCCCTCTTTGTCCGGGCTGATCTCATCAGGGCGGGTCACCGGCCCTCCGCTGCCTGCAAAACAGGAAACAGTGCTGCTCTCCGGGACATGCCGGATTTTCCGGTAAAGGGTGAGATTCATGTGGCCGGAAGGATGAGTACAAAAGGGAATGAAACTCGGCGTTCTCTGTTCCGGGGGAAAGGACTCGTGGCGTGCCTGCCATCTCGCGATGCAGAAGGAGGAGGTCGCCTGCCTTATCTCGGTCCGGTCCCGGAACGAAGAGAGCTACATGTTTCATACCCCCAATATTCACCTCGTGCCGCTGCAGGCAGAGGCTGCGGGGCTGCCGCTTGTCACGGTCGAGACCGAGGGAATCGAGGAGGCCGAGCTTGGTGATCTTTTGCGTGCCATCAGCCGTGCCGTGGAACAGTACGGCATCGAGGGCGTGGTGACCGGCGCCCTCCTTTCCGTGTACCAGGCCACCCGGGTCCAGCGGATCTGCCGGGACCTCGACCTCTGGTGTTTCAACCCGCTCTGGTACACGGACCCGGAGGCCTACATGGAGCAGCTGGTCTCAACCGGTTTCCGGGCGATCATTACCGGTGTCTTTGCCGCACCGTTCTCCTGTGACTGGCTGGGAAGGGCAATCGACCGGGCTGCCATAAACGATTTGCAGCAGTACGTGCGGTCGCACCGTATCACCCTCACCGGTGAAGGCGGGGAGTACGAGACGCTTGTGCTCGACGCTCCCGTCTTTTCCCAGCGGATCGTGATCCTTGAGTCGGAAAAAGAGTATGCGAATTTCCGGGGCATCCTGCGCGTCCGGCGGGCCGTGCTGGAGGCAAAATGATCCTTCTTGTGGATCTCTCATGGAAGGCCGGCTCCCTTTCACGCGACGAGTTCGTGGGCCCGGTAGCAAGGATTGTTTCCCGGGCCGGGCTTGAATGGCGGGAGACGCATTTTTCCGGTATATCCGGCGACGATATACGGGGCGCCGGCGTGATCATCCTCTGCGGGACCGCGTTACAGGACAACGTTTTTGCCGGAAAGGAGCAGGAGTTTTTGTGGCTTAAAGATATCCGCGTCCCCGTCCTTGGGATCTGCGCCGGGATGCAGGCCCTCTGCCTCGTGCACGGGGGCGCCCTCCGGCCGGCCTCTGAGATCGGGATGACCACGGTCCGGGTCACCCGGCCGGACCCGCTCTTATGCGACCGGCCGGCATTTGAGGTCTATGAACTGCACTCCTTTGCCTGCGACCCGCCGCCCGGCTGGGAGGTGACGGCAGTCTCGGACCAGTGCGTCCAGGCAGTCCATCACCCGGACCGGCCGCTCTATGGGGTCATGTTTCACCCTGAGGTGCGAAACGATCTGGTGGTGGAACGGTTCTGTGCGCTGTGCCGGGAATAACGGGACCGGGCGCGATGGGTACCGGCCGAGCCGGTATCTTTCCTGTACCAGCAAAAACAAAAGATCTAATATTTATCATCACCAAACTCTGTTTCGCATGTTTGAATCCGGCAAACCTCCTGTTGTAGAAAATACCGAAGAGAACCGGGCGATCTGCAGGAAGTACTGCACCATCTGCCAGAACTACAAGCGTCATTCGCTCGAAAAACACCAGCCGACCGAGCTCTTCTGTGGCTGCGGGACCTCGAATGCCCAGGACATGAAAGAGATCGGCTGCTTCTGCCCGGCCTGCCCGCTCTTCATGAAGTACCATCTCCGCGGCGGGTACTACTGCGTGAGAAGGTAGACTTACTTTTTTTTGTTACCAGACTCACACGTACCTTGTGCACAAGGCACTTTTCCGGCCGGCCTGCGGGATAAAAATGGCCATGGTCCGGGTCACCTGCCCGGACCCGCTCATATCACACGCTTTTTTAGTCCGGTAAGATCAGGTTTAAAAACTGCCTGTCGGGCATTTGCCCGGGGCAGACAATACCTTTATTCTCCCTTCTCCCTATATCCCGTTATTAAGGGATCCGCCTTTTGCTCATGAAATGCATAAAAACCGGTACAGGCTGTGCAGCATTATCATGGGGGACGACCCACGACTGACTTTATGATCCACCACCCAT
>JBEKTA010000083.1:0-6946 GCA_049516515.1 Methanoregula sp.
GATGAACAACCCCCGGGTCCGCGTGGCCGCCGGCCCGCACGCACCCTACACGGTATCCCCTGAAGGCCTGAAGTGGTGCGCCGAATTTTCCCGCGACCAGCAGATCCCTGTTCATATCCATCTCTCGGAAACCGAAAAAGAGGTAAACGACTGCGTCTCCCGGCACGGGAAACGGCCGGCTGCCCTGCTGGACGAATGCGGTATCCTGACCCCCCGGACCATCGTGGCGCACGGGTGCTGGCTGGACGACGCGGAATGTGCGCTCCTTGGCAAAAGGGGTGTCTCTGTCGCCCACAACCCGGCAAGCAACATGAAGCTTGCCACTCACCGGGCGATGCCGTACCCGCAGCTTGCGGCAGCCGGGGCAAATGTCTGCCTCGGGACGGACGGGTGCGCCTCGAACAACAACCTCGACATGTTCGAAGAGGTGAAGATCGCCGCCCTCCTCCAGAAGTTCTTCTGGAACGACCCGACCGTGCTCCCGGCTCCGGCTGCTCTTGAAATGGCGACAACGAACGGAGCAAAAGCGCTGGGCTTTGGCACCGGCACCCTTGCCGCGGGTGCGCCAGCCGATATTATCCTCGTTTCCACCCGGATACCGTGCAACACGCCGCTCCATAATGCCGCCTCAAACCTTGTGTATGCCTGCAGCGGGGCTGCCGTGGAGACCACGATCTGCAACGGCCGGGTGCTGATGCTCGACCGCGAGATCCCGGGCGAGGCAGAGATCCTCAAAAACGCCGCACACGCAGCCGCCGGCCTTGTCAAACGGGCTCAGAACCCCCGTGGGAACTGATCGGTTGTGCCAATGAAGGCCGTCATCGATCGTATCGGGGAGACATTGGCCGTCCTTGTTATCCCGGGGGAGAAAAACATACGGTTAAATATCCCACCCGTGCTGCTCCCGGCAGGGTCCTGCGAGGGTGACATCCTCACCCTTTCCATCGAGCGGGACGAGGCTGCGACACACGAAGCACAGGCCCGGGTCTGCCGTCTCATCGGGGACCTGATCCGAACGTAGACTGCCCTTGAATGGGTCATCCCTCATCCGACACTTCTTTAGCGTTTCACACCGAACACATGAAATATGTCAACATGCGAGAACCACCCGGGTCATACCCACAGTACGACCTGTAAGGTCTGCAAATCCGAGTACTGCCACGATTGCCACCCCTCGTATCTTGGTATCTGCGACAAGTGCGGGTACAAGGTCCTGATCGTGCTTGTTGTCGTGATGGTGGTCATGTCATATATCGCATGGTTCGGTGTGTTATAACGAAGCAGCTCCGGCTGGTGCAAAAAGAACAGCCCCCATCCGGATACCTCTGGAACAACGGGCGCCGGTGCCCTGCCGGTCCACCCGTTCATGTAACAATCTCTAAAAAAACCTTACTTGTCCCCTGATTTCACCGGGAGTATATCATGCCTGCGGAAGTCCCTGCCACCGGCGATGCCGCACGTCAGGATCCGGCGATCTGCCGCGTACCTGCCCTGCCAGTCACTGCAACGGAGAAACGGATCGTCCTCCTGATCGCGATCCTTGCCGGTTTTCTCACGCCGTTTGACGGATCAGCAGTAAATATCGCGCTGCCCACGATTGGCACCGCGTTCCATATGGATGCGATTGCCCTTTCCTGGGTCGCGACCGCGTACATCCTTGCTTCTGCCCTGTTCCTTGTCCCTTTCGGGAAGCTCGCTGACATTTACGGGAGGAAAAAGATCTTCCTCTCCGGCATCTGCCTGTTTGGTGCCGCATCGCTTGTTATGACCCTTGTTGCGACCGAGCAGCAGATGATCACGGTCAGGGTAATACAGGGTATCGGCGCTGCCATGATCTTCGGGACATCGCTTGCCATCCTGACGGCGGTGTACCCCCCGGGTGAGCGGGGTAAAGCGCTCGGGCTGTATATTTCGGCCGTGTACCTGGGGCTCACCCTCGGGCCGTTTTTCGGCGGTATCCTCACCGATGTCTTCGGGTGGCGGAGCATCTTCTACATCAATGTGCCCATCGCGATCGCCGCCGCGGTCCTTATCCTCTGGAAACTCAAAGGCGAGTGGGCGGAATGCACCGGTGAGAAATTTGATATCCCGGGATCGCTCCTCTACAGCGTTGCGCTTGTCGCGATCATGTACGGGTTCTCCGTGCTCCCCGACATCACGGGGGGCATCCTTGTGGTTGCCGGCGTTGTTCTGATCGGCGTTTTTATCTGGTACGAGCAGCGGCTGGCACATCCGGTCCTGAACATGCAGCTCTTCTTTAAAAGCCGGATCTTCGCCTTCTCGAATATCGCCGCGCTGATCAACTATTCCGCCACGTATGCGGTTGCCTTCCTGCTCAGCCTTGATCTCCAGTACACCAAGGGTTTCTCAGCGGAGTATGCAGGTTTTATTATCGTTGCGGCCCCGTTTGTCCAGATGATCGTATCCCCGTTTGCCGGCCGGCTCTCGGACCGGTACGATTCGCAGATCATCTCATCGGTCGGCATGGGATTTACCGCTCTCGGGCTCTTTTTGCTGATCTTTTTGACTGAAACGACCCCGCTCTGGTACATCATTATGGTGCTCATGATCCTCGGCCTTGGCTTCGGGCTCTTCTCGTCTCCGAACACGAATGCGATCATGAGCGCCGTGGAGAAGAAGTATTACGGGGTCGCATCCGGTCTCAACGGGACGATGCGCCTCCTGGGGCAGATGCTCTCCATGGGCATTGCGATGATGCTCTTTGCCATCATCATCGGCCAGGTGGAGATCACGCCCGCGTATTACCCGCAGTTCACGACCAGCCTGCACTGGGCATTTGTCATCTTCACCATCATGTGCGTGATCGGGATTTTTGCATCACTCGCCCGGGGGAAGCGGGGCGGGCAGAAGCCCGTTGAAGGATAACCACCCAGTTTTTTTGGATTGTTTCATTCAAAAACCGGAGGGCCTGTCATACTGAATACGATGACCACCCGCCTCAGGGCCCCTCCGGGGCAATTAAAAAAATGAGCTGGATTGACCCGATGCAAGTCTGGTTATCGAATCAAAAAAGATGAGGTTGCGGAACAGCCCGTCCGGCATATCACGCAGTCTTGATATTTTCCGCCGCTTCAAGCCCGAGCTTCTTTATCGATTCCTCCCGCATCAGGTACTTCTGGATCTTACCGGAGATATTGATGGGGAACTCGTTTACGAACATGACATACCGGGGGATCTTGAAGTGGGCGATCTTTCCTTTGCAGAAATTCTTGACCTCTTCCTCGGTGAGTGTCTGGCCATCCTTTACCTTCACCCATGCGCAGAGTTCCTCGCCGTATTTGATATCCGGCACGCCGACCACGTACACATCGGATATCTTCTCGTGGTGATGCAGGAACTCTTCGATTTCACGGGGGTAGATGTTCTCCCCGCCCCGGATCACCATGTCCTTTAACCGGCCTACGATCCTGAAATAACCCTCCTCGTCCATCGTGGCGAGGTCGCCGGTGTGGTTCCAGTGGTCCTTGTCGAGCGTCGCGTGGGTGGCCGACGGGTTGTTGTAATAGCACTTCATCACGCAGTAGCCGCGGGCGCAGACCTCACCGATCTCTCCCATCGGGACGATCTTGCCGGTTTTCGGGTCGACAATCTTGAGCTCGGTATGGGGGAAAGCCTTCCCGATGGTGGTGACCCGGCGTTCGAGCGGGTCTTTTGTCGTGGTCATCGTGACGCCGGGGGAGGTCTCGGTCTGGCCGTACACGATCACGATGTCCCGCATGTTCATCTTCGTGTTGACCTGCTTCATCACTTCAATTGGGCAGGGCGAGCCGGCCATGATGCCGGTCCGCAGGGACGTGAGGTTGTATTTGGGGAAGCTGGGGAGGGAGAGTTCGGCGATAAACATCGTGGGGACGCCGTGGACAGCGGTGCAGCGTTCCTTCTCGATGGTCTTTAAGACTTCCTCGGCATCGAACGTGGGACAGGGGAGGACCATGGTCGTCCCGTGGGTGGCGGAGGCCATGTTGGAGAGAACCATGCCGAAACAGTGGTAGAACGGGACAGGGATGCAGAGCCGGTCTTTCTCGGTAAAGCCCATGCCCTCGCCGATGATATATCCGTTGTTTAAGACGCTGTGGTGGGTGAGGACGACACCTTTCGGGAATCCCGTCGTTCCACTCGTGTACTGGATGTTGATGGGGTCGTCAAAGGAGAGGGATTCGCCCCGTTCTATGAGCTCATCCATCGTGATATCTTCAGCCTTTTCGAGGAATTCATCCCAGGTGTACATGCCGTTGTACGGGATGTTGCCGATGAAGACGACGTTTTTTAAGAACGGGAACTTCTCGCTTGAAATTTTTCCCGGCTTCTGCTCGTAAGCCTCGGGGCAGGCCTCGTAGAACATGCCGACATAATCAGAGGTCTTGAACCGCCCCTGCAGGAGAAGGGTCTGGATCTCGGCCTGCTTGAGGACATACTCGAGCTCGTACGTGCGGTAGGCGGGGTTGATGTTGACCATGATCGCCCCGATCTTGGCAGTCGCGAACTGTACGACGATCCACTCGGCGTGGTTCATCGCCCAGATGCCGACCCGGTCGCCTTTTTCCACGCCAAGGCCCATGAGCGCCCGGGCGACCTCGTTAACCTTTGCCTGGAACTCCCGGTACGTCCAGCGGATGTTCTGGTGGACGGAGACTATTGCCTCTGTGTCAGGATATTTTGCCGCGATGTGGTCGATCATCTCACCCATCGTCATTCCCAGCAGGGGGAATTCCGAAGTCCCGCACGTATAACTGCCCTTGTCCATCGTAAAGTATGGAGTAATCACAGGATATATGACTACTGATGATGTGACCGGGGGATCGGTGCGGATTTTTGTACGCAAAAGGACGGGATGCCCTGTGCACCGGAGGGGTCCCGGCTGCCGGCGTGCGGAATATGATAAAAAAATGACCGGTAAAGGAAAACAATTAAATTTCGTCAGCACGATCTTGTACAGTCAGCTGTGGCATATTCACAGCTAGCATGACGAGCGGGGTTGTGGCCAAGCCCGGAATGGCGACGGGCTCCAGCGGTCTTTGCGTTCTTCGTGCTCGCAGATGATGACTATGGGTCTCCTGAGTTCATTCGATGATGACCCGTTGGAGCACTGATGCGCATGTCGGAGAGACCCGTCGATCGTGAGTTCAAATCTCACCAACCCCACGTTTTCTAAAAAGAGTTTTCCCTTTGCAGCGGAGCGTCCCGGCAAGACCTTAACTTTTGAGAATTTTTCTGAAAACTTGTCTGGGATATGATGAATATGCGTGCATTTCCCCCCACAGGCGCGAGGAGTGCCGCCGCCCCCGAAGGGACGCCCCCGCGGCGGATCAGTGACGAATAAGAAAAATCCCCTTGCCCCTCCGTGCCCCATGAGGGGCTCCTTGTGGCGGGGAGCCCTCCTAAAATTTTCTGTAAACGGGTTTTATGGATGGCCCGACAGTGTACTTTAGTGTTTCATGAGGCGTCCTGCACTCCAGTATGTTTTATCGACCGGCATACCAATCCACTCTTATGGGTCACGAACTGCACGTTGTCGATGCCTTCACCGGCCATCCCTTCCGGGGGAACCCTGCCGGTGTCTGCGTCATGGATGGCCCGGCCGATCCCGGGTGGATGCAGCAGGTCGCCGCCGAACTGAACCATTCGGAAACTGCGTTTCTCCATCCCGGTTCCGCCGGGGTCTGGAACCTGCGGTGGTTTACTCCGTCACAGGAAGTGGAACTCTGTGGCCACGCGACACTTGCCGCGGCATTTGTGCTCTGGAAGACCGGCCGCGAACAGCCCGGGGCAGCAATCTCTTTTGAGACCGAGTCCGGGACGCTTGTCGCCCGGCAGGACGGGGACTGGATTACCTTGGATTTTCCCACCGAGCCTGCCCGTGCGATCCCGCCGGTCCCCGGCCTCGACCGGGCGCTCGGGGCAACGCCCGTTTTTACCGGGAAGAACCGGTTCGACCTGCTCGTGGAACTTCCCGCCGCTGCCGATGTCTGCGATTGCGAGCCCGATATGGCCGCCCTCGCGGGTATTCCTGCACGGGGGATCATCGTGACTGCGGCTTCCGATCTTCCTGATTTTGATTTTGTCTCCCGGTTCTTTGCCCCGTCCGTGGGAGCCCCGGAGGATCCGGTGACCGGTTCCGCGCACTGCTGCCTCGGGCCGTACTGGGGAGAGAAACTCCACAAGACCGAACTCTCCGGGTTCCAGTGCTCGCTGCGGGGCGGGACGGTCAGGGTCACCCTTGCCGGCAACCGGGTGATACTCGGCGGGCACGCGGTGCATGTCTTCTCGGGACAACTGCTGGTGTGACCGGCGGTCGGCCGGGGCGCCCCGCGTAATCTTATCATGGTTGACGGTCACATATCTAACAGGAGATAAAGGATTAGAATGTATCTTGTCGGAGAAGCACTCATAGGCGATGGCGCGGAACTGGCGCATATCGACCTGTTGATGGGAGATAAGGAAGGTCCTGTCGGTTCAGCATTTGCAAACTCGATCTCGCAGCTGTCCATGGGGCACACGCCCCTTCTTGCGGTTGTCCGCCCGAACCTGCTTACGAAGCCGGCCACGATCGTTATCCCGAAGGTCACGTTAAAGGACATGACCCAGGTCAACGAGATGTTTGGCCCCGTGCAGGCCGCGGTCGCAAAGGCGGTTGCGGACTGTGTTGAGGAGGATGCGTTCAAGGGGCTCGACATCGAGGGCGTCGTTATCATGGTGTCCGCGTTCGTCCACCCGGATGCAAAGGACTACAACAAGATCTACCGGTACAACTACGGCGCGACGAAGCTTGCCATCCACCGGGCGCTCGACAAGTTCCCGGACTCAAAGACTCTCGTGTACGAGAAAGATCGTGCAGCCCACGGCATCATGGGATTCAAGGTCACCCGGCTCTGGGACCCGCCGTACCTGCAGGTCGCAATGGACCTCGTGGACATGGGCAAGGTCG
>JBEKTA010000084.1:0-6918 GCA_049516515.1 Methanoregula sp.
GTCCTGATAGAAAGGCTGCGGGACCAGAACGAGCAGGCGGATATCCGGCGGCTGGCCGCAGAGACGCTTGCGGCGATCCGGAGCACCGGTGCCCTCCTTGGGCTCAGGGAATTTTCAGCCGATACAAGCGAGGATCCGGCACTTCGCTCCTATGTCACCGGGATTCTCGCCCATACCGGGACCTGGTGAGGGAAGGCGAGCCGGCCCCCCCTCCACCCTTGTCCGATCAGGCTGTTTTCATCTCTGTCGTAGAAGCATATTTTTTGTAGAACCAGCGTTTGACCAGCTCGACAATGACAAGGTAACTGATCACAAGGCCGGCGAGCACCGCAAAGAACGACGCCGGCAGCGGGACAAATCCAAACAGGCCTCCTATCGGGGTGAACGGCAGGATGCAGGCAATTGCCACGATCAGGATCGTACTTGCGATAAGGAGCCGGTTTGGCCTGCTGTGGTAGAACGGGACAACCCGGGTCCTGATCACGAAAATAACAAGCGTCTGGGTGCAGATCGACTCGACAAACCACGCCGTCTGAAAAAACGCAGCATCGGCGACAAAGAAGAACAGCAGGATACCAAACGTGATGAAGTCAAAGACCGAACTGATCGGCCCGAAAATAACGATGAACTTCTTGATGAAATCCATATCCCATTTTTTCGGGGCCATGATATAGGACTCGTCAACGTTATCGCTCGGGATGGTCGATTCCGATACATCGTAGAGAAGGTTGTTTAAGAGGATCTGGATCGGGAGCATCGGGAGGAATTTGAGGAAGATCGAAGCCCCGGCGACCGAGAACATGTTCCCGAAATTGGAACTCGTCCCCATCAGGATATATTTCATGGTGTTCCCGAATGTCTTCCTGCCTTCAAGCACGCCG
The DNA here is from genome assembly GCA_049516515.1 of Methanoregula sp. Classification (GTDB taxonomy): domain Archaea; phylum Halobacteriota; class Methanomicrobia; order Methanomicrobiales; family Methanospirillaceae; genus Methanoregula. Next base: position 882 of record JBEKTA010000084.1, read on the forward strand.
TCACTGAGGATACGCAGGTCGTTTTTCAAGAGGATGATGTCTGCCGATTCCTTGGCAATATCCACGGCATTTTCAACCGATATGCCGACATCCGCCTCACGTATTGACGGGGCGTCGTTGATCCCGTCGCCCATGAACCCGACGACATGGCCGTTCTTTTTTAAGGCCATCATGACCCGGTTCTTCTGCACCGGGGTCATGCGGGAAAAGACGGTTACGTTCTCGACCACTCTGGAGAGGGTCTGGACGTCCATCTGTTCGACATCCTCCCCGGAAAGAACACCTTTAATCTCAAGACCTATCTGTTCGCAGATCTTTCGTGTCACCAGTTCGTTGTCCCCGGTCAGGATCTTCAGCTCGATCCCGGCGTGTTCCAGCTGCCGGATCGATTCCCGTGCGGTATCCTTGGGAGGATCGATGAACGTGACAAAACCGGCGAGGGTCATCTCCTTTTCATCAGCGATGGAAAACTGAGTCACATCGCCCGGCACGGCACGGTAGCATACCGCGAGGGTCCGAAAACCATCTGCACTCTGGGCCTTGTAGATACCCTCGACCTGCTCCTGAATGGCATCGGTCAGCGGTTCTATGGCACCGTTTCTGTCAACCTGCGAACAGATCCGGAAGACCTCCTCCGGGGCACCCTTGGCAATGATCAGGCGCTTGTCCCCGTCAGAAACGACAACGGAGATCCGTTTGCGGAGAAAATCAAAGGGTATCTCGTCGATCTTATGGAACCGGTCGATATCGATGTGGCGGAATTTAAGGATTGCATCGTCAAGGGGACTTTTCAGCCCGGTGTCATAGGTGCTGTTGATAAACGAGTACAACAGGACGTTCTCGCTGTCGTTTCCTTCCGTGTCCAGGTGCCGTACGAGTGCAATCTCGTTCTGGGTGAGTGTCCCGGTCTTGTCCGTGCAAAGGATGTCCATGCTCCCGAAATTCTGGATCGATTCCGGGTGTTTCACGATGGCACCCTTCTTTGACATCGCAACCGAGCCCTTGGACAGGTTCAGGGACAGGATCATGGGCAGGAGTTCCGGCGTCATGCCGACAGCAAGCGCAATGGAGAAGAGCAGGGAGTCAAGGATGCCGTGCCTGAGCAGGGCATTGATGAAAAAGACGATGATGACGAGGAAGAAGACGAACTTCGACATCAGGTAACTGAACTGCCGGAGTCCCCGCTCGAACTCCGTCTCCGGGGGGCGTTCGACAAGGGTCTTTGCCACTTTGCCAAACTCGGTCGAAACCCCGGTTTTTGTGACAAGCGCCGTTGCCGTCCCGCTGACAACCGATGTGCCAAGGAAGATGTAGTTTTCCGCTGTGGTGACCGGGGTTCCGGCACCGGCAACGCCCGGCTGTTTTTCTACAGGGAACGGTTCTCCGGTGAGGGATGACTGATTTACATAAAATGTCCGTGCGGTCAGTATCCGGGCGTCGGCAGGGACAATGTCCCCGGCGGTGAGCCTGACAAGATCCCCCGGGACGAGCCCGGTGATCGGCAGGTCCTGTTCTTTTCCGTCCCGAAGTACGGTGGCCCGGGTGAGGATTTTCTGCCTGAGCAGGTCGGCTGCTTCCCCGGCCTTGTATTCCTGGAAAAAGTCCAGGGTGACGCTTGCAAAGACGATGATGAAGATGATGACGGCATCGGTCAGTTCGCCGACGAACAACGATATCCCCGCAGCGATGAGCAGGATGATGATGAGCAGGTTTTTGAAATGGCCCAGGTACTGGAGGATCACCGGGACTTTCCGGATGTGGGAGATGTCGTTATTCCCGAAGCGAAGCAGGCCGGACTGTGCCTGCTCTGAGGTCAGACCGTTCGGGCTGCTGCCAAGTACAGAGAAGAGTTCTTCCTCTGATAAGGTGTGGAACTGCGCTTGCGGATCCGGTTTTTCCGGTGGTGGGTGGGGAGTCATCGTATCGGGCCTTGAGGAAACAACCTCACAATTATTGAATAATTATATGTTGTTCATGATGATGACTTCGATCGGACGTTTCCCTGCCGGGCGGGGGGTAATCCCCCATTGAAAAAAGAGTGGGAGGGGGGCATGTGTGGTGTAAAATGACATCGTGTCCCTTTTCCTAGATTCAAACTGGGGCAGGAATCGCTAAACTTATGAGGCCCGGGACTTAAAAGACAATATTGTATAACATATGGGTTGGTTGCAGTTTATCTATCTACGATTTCAGAATCGGTACTTCGATGGCCCTGGTGCAGGGATGGACGTTAAAGGGATATGGCGGTATAAAACGGAATATGGATGGGCACCTATGGGCGGCCAAGGAGGTAACAACTTCAAAGTGCGAGTGCCCAAACGGACAATCCGAAAATTCAGATTACATGCTTTGAAGAAAATGGCGGGATTGTTTCCATGTTCAGAAGAAGAACGTGAAAAATTATGGGAAATCTGGAAAAATAGGTAGTCCCTCAAATGCGTGACTCTTATTATTTCTTTACAAAACGGACGCTTGATTACGCCGAAAAGATTTCGCAAGATGATAAACCGCGACCAATAAAATTCAAGAAAATAAATTGGAGCATTGTTTGCACCAGTCACGATATATGTAAGGTTCGTGGACTCCGAGGGCATACGATTCGGCAGAAAATCCGATGTAAGTTATGGACGAAAATTCAGTATCGGAATCCTGCGATGAAAAAGACAATATTTGAATCCCTGTTTGGGGTGTGGGCGGTTTACAAAATTAAGCGATTTTTTAAAATGTGATTTTGAAAATTACCTCCTTTTTGGGGTTATGCCGGAATTTAACCTATCAGGTAGGCCCCCTACCCCCCTTATATTTTTTTGAGCAGGGCCGCCCGGTTCACAAAGTACCACCGGGTCTCGACCATCCGGAGTCCCAGCCGTTCGGCCATGGTGAGGTTCTCCCGGAATTCTTTTTTGGGGACTAAAAACGGCGGCTCCGAATAGAAGAAGGTGCCACCGGGCACGAGCATCGCGGCGATCTCGGAGAAGAGTTTTTCCCGGTCCGGGACTTCGTGGACGACAAATATGGCAAAGGCGACATCGACCTGCCCGTCCCGGTCCGGAGTAAGATCAAGCGAGTCCGGCTTGCACCGGTGCGTCTTGACCCGGGACATGAGGCCCTCGGCCGTGAGTTTCTCGCGGACGATTGCAAGCATCTCCTCCTGCAGGTCGGCAGCGATCACGCTTCCCTTCTCTCCGACCCTCTTTGCGAACTCGCGGTTAAAGAAACCCGGGCCGCAGCCGAAGTCGAGAACCCGGTCGCCGGGCTTCACGTACCGCTCCGCGAGCCGGTCGGGGCGGTAGAGAATGCGGCGGAAATTCGTGTCGAGGTGGGCGGCGTTTTCATAGGAGAAGACGTCGCGGGCGTGGGAGTGTGACATGATCGGATGTTGGGAGGGGGGAGAGATATGGGTTGTGGGGATCCAGGATCCCCCCAATCAGCAGACGCTCTTTGGTGCTCCGGCAAGCCTCCGCCCTCTGCCAGCGTGGGCATCCCCCGGTTTGAGATGACGCCGTATTACCTGTACAGGGGAGCAGACCTGAAGTGCAGGTAATGCAGCGGCATCGCAATACGCCCCCGCCCCCTTGGGGGCAGGGCTGGCGTGAGGGGGTAACAGATCTCAAAAACAGATTTTCACTAAGACGATTTTTCCGGAATGTCTCATATCCTCCGCGGACTTTTTTGTCCATTATGTCTTAATATACCAAAAGGGATAAAATGTATATTTAGCCCATAAAAAGGTGACCGGGAAATATGACCGATATCATGGACAAACGTGCCGAACTGACCGAGAAGGTTATGGTGTCTGCGGAGATCAAGCAGGTACTCTATTCGTACAAACACCCCGGGGAACGTCTCGGGGATGTTGTCGACCGGCTTATCAGGGACCGGAAGCGGGACGAGTTTATCGAGCACCTCGACCGTATTTCCCGGGAGGGCGAGTTTGTACCTCTTGACAGCGATCCCGAAGTAGCAGCGATCAAAAAAGAGGCAGCACGTGCAGGTAAACATCGACAAAAAAGCGTTGCAGTACATTAACAACCTGCCCGCCAAGGATCGCAGGATTGTAAAAACCCATCTGCTCCTGCTTGAGGACCCGCGTACCGCGCCGGATGTCGAATTGCTGGAAAACGGGCATTGCCGGATGCACATCTCCCATACCTATACGGCTTTTTTCGATGTCCTTCCCGGTGGGATCGTAAATATCCTGGAGGTCATGACCATTGAGGAAGCGCACAAGCGGTACAAGCGTTTCCGGTAATGCGGCCCCGTTGCGACGATCGCCCTGTCACCCCGGGACTGGTGGTGCGAGTGGCGAGGCAGATTTAAAAAACAGATTTTCACTGAAATGATTTTTCCGGAAAAGTTTGCAGTTGGCAACAGACTTTTTTTTGTACAAGTCCGGTAACTGTGCCGGTTTTTTTTGAAAAGTTGGAATTTTTCCCTATCACAAACCTCTTACCCGCACGGCGCCCACAATTTCTCCATGATACCGGATGCGGATGACGATCCGTTTCCCAAGGTCTTTAAAGTCGACCGGCTCTACCCGGAGGAGCAGGATTTTGTTGCCGATGATGCGACTCCCCTCTCCCCGTACGAGAGGGCAGACCTCGATGAACCGGCAACGAGCATCGACCTGCCTCCGCTGCTGCCGGGAGAAGAGTCAAATCCCCCTGCAGAGAAGGTGGCCGGTCGCGCCGGCCCGCAGGACGAGTCTGCGGTGTCACGGGATATGGAAAAAGCAGATGAACAGGTAACTCTTGCATTTTTCAAAAAGGAAAAAGAGAAACTGCGCCGGCCCTGGGACGGACCGGACCTCGAATAAGCGGCCCACTGCCGTTTCCCGGCCCTTCAGTTCTTCGGTGCCGGAGTTTCCGATATGAGTTTACGTATCATTGAACCTTTATTCAGTCAAATCCTTGAATCTCTGATTGTTGGATTTCTGTTTATCGGATTGATTCTGGTTATCTTTTCCTTCATTATCCATTAACTCCAAATTATTGAATCTCTGGTTGTTGGATTTCTGTTTATCGGATTGATTCTGGTTATCTTTTCCTTCATTATCCATTAACTCCAAATCCTTGAATCTCTGATTGTTGGATTTCTGTTTATCAGATTGATTCTGGTTACCATCATCATCCCCTTCCGCCTGCATGCTCTTCATGGACGGGAAGAGGATCACTTCTTTTATCGAGTTGTTACCGGTGAGGAGCATCACGAGCCGGTCGATCCCGATCCCCACGCCCCCGGTCGGCGGCATGCCGTAGCCGAGCGCATTGATGTAATCGTAATCGATCATCTGGGCTTCGAGATCGCCGAGCAGGCGTTTCCGGTCCTGCGCCTCGAAGCGCTCCTTCTGGTCGAGCGGGTCGTTGAGCTCCGAGAAACCGTTTGCCATCTCCATCCCGTAGATGAAGAGCTCGAAACGTTCGGTGAATCCCTCTTTGGTGCGGTGGCGTTTTGCGAGCGGCGAGTTCTCGACCGGGTAATCGTAGATGAACGTTGGCTGGATCAGTTTCTCCTCGACCATGTTCTCGAAGAAGTACACGAGGAACTCGCGCTGGCTCTTGGGCTTCTCTGACTCCTTGAATTTGTTCTGCACGGCAAGCACCCGGAGTTCGTCAACCGAGTGTGCGAAGATGTCTATCCCTGCGTACTCTTTTACCGCGTCCTCCATCGTGAGCCTGCGCAGCGGTTTCTTGAACGAGATCGTGGTCTCCTCGAACATAATCTCGTGCGACCCGTGGACCTCCTGCGCGAGGGTCGCAAGGAAATCCTCGGTGAGGTCCATCATGTCATAGACATCGTGGTACGCCCAGTAGATCTCCACCATCGTGAACTCGGGGTTGTGGTGCGTGTCGATATCCTCGTTACGGAAGTTCCGTGCGATCTCAAAGACCCGCTCGAACCCGCCGACCACGAGTCGCTTGAGGTAGAGTTCGGGTGCGATCCGCAGGAAAAGTTTCTGGCCGAGGCAGTTGTGGAAGGTGGTGAACGGCCGGGCGTTTGCCCCACCGTAGATTGGCTGGAGGATCGGGGTCTCGAA
>JBEKTA010000085.1:0-6652 GCA_049516515.1 Methanoregula sp.
TTCCCGGTTTTTGTCTGCCGCCCGGCTCTTCCATCGGGAACCAACAAGAGGATGCAATCGTATGCGCACGCATAAGCTGACAGGATGTGTTCTGGTCATCTGCCTTGTCCTTGCCGGATCCTTTTTTCTTGCAGGATGTATCCAGAAGGAACCGGTATCCGTCATTGTGAAAACGGACGCCGGATATGTTTCAGGGATAAACCAGGACGGGCTCCGGGTCTTTTATGGCATCCCGTTTGCGGCGCCCCCGACCGGCGACCTGCGGTGGAGAGCTCCCGCACCGGTCACGCCATGGAATGGCACAAAAGAGACAATACAGTATGCAGCCACCTGCCCCCAGCCGGGATCCACGGCTCCGCTCGCCATGAGCGAGGACTGCCTGTATCTCAATGTCTGGACCCCGGCAAAGAGTGCCGATGAAAAACTGCCGGTCATGATCTTTTTCTATGGCGGGGGATTCAAGAGTGTGGCCTTCTCCATGCCGGCGTACAACGGGACCACCCTTGCACAGAAAGGCGTCATCGTTGTCACACCGAACTACCGGCTCGGCGCTCTCGGCTTTTTAGCCCACCCGGCACTCGATAACGAGTCGGCGCACAACGTCTCGGGCAATTACGGACTTCTCGACCAGCAGGCGGCCCTCGCATGGGTCCAGAAGAACATCGGGGCATTCGGTGGCGACCCGTCCCGGGTGACCATCTTCGGGCAGTCGGCCGGGGGAGAGAGCGTGCTCATCCACGTGGCAAGCCCGGAGAGCAAGGGACTTTTCCAGCAGGCGATTGTCGAGAGCGGCCCCTTCTTTGCGGATGGGGCGACCATCAACGCCACCCATCCAAAAGCGGATGCGGAGCAGTTCGGTGTGGCATATGCAGAAAGCCTCGGGTGCTCCGGGCCGGACGCGATTGCCTGTATGCGCACCAAAAGTCCCGAAGCCCTGATCAATGCCACCCCTTCACCCTCATCCGGGTTCTGGACCACCCACACGGTCCAGTTCGAGCCAACAATCGATGGCTGGCTCCTCCCCGACACCCTGGACAACCTGTACCGTTCCCACCGGGAGAACCCGGTCCCTCTCATGATCGGGAGCAACGCAAATGACGGGACCACGCTCTCGGCAAACGCGAACATGACCGTCCCGGAGTACGTGACCTTCATCCGTGGCCGGTTCGGGACAGATGCCGGTGCAGTCCTCGCAAAATATCCTGCGAATTCGACTGCCGAAGTCCAGCTCCAGTTAGCGCAGATCATGACGGACGATGACTTCTCCGATTCGGTGAAGTTTGCAGCCGGCTCGATGGGAGACATCAGCCCGGACACGTACGTGTACCGGTACTCGTATGTGATGCCCGGTCTGAACATGGGAGCGTTCCACGGCAGCGAGACGCTCATGCTCTTTTGCGTCCCGGGAGTAAAACCGGATCCGGCGGTTGCCGCCAATCTTGTGGATCTCTGGACCCGGTTTGCAAAGACCGGGAACCCGAACGGAGGGATGAATGTGACCTGGCCGAACTACACCCGGGAGAAAGGCCAGTATCTCGATATCGGGGATATCCCGAGCGTGAAGAGTGATACGTAGTCCTCACGTTTTTTTTTCAAAAAAAAGGGGATTTAGTACGGCGGCGTCTCGTTGTTCCCGAGGAACGTGAGCGTGGTCTCTCCATACTCAACGGGTGCGTACCCCGAGCCGATATGCGGGAGGTCCTTGAACTCCACAAGCCACGACCCGTTGATCTGGCCCGCGATCTGGTGCGTCACGTTCGGGGGTGTGAGGATGTCATCGGTACCAACCGCAAGCATCACACTCTTGTTGATCCCCGAGAGCTGGTCCCAGGTGCCATTCCATGCAAGGTTTGCCTCGGCCTCTTTTTTCACTCCTGAAGATGCGGCGGGATTGAGGGCCGTTGCCGCGATCACAGCGTAGAGCACTTTGGTGTCAGGAATCCGTATGCTGTAGGTGACGGATTCGAGCACCAGCTTCCGGACCCGTTCGGGATGATCGATCACCAGCTGCTGGCCGATCGAGGATCCCATCGATGCCCCGTACACGTTCATGCTCGAATAGCCAAGCGCGGGCATCAGGGCGGCCGCATCGTCCGAGTACTGGGAAATCGCCGGCGTTGCATTTGTATCGCTGCTGTATCCCATGCCCCGGTTGTCGTAGATGTACACATGGTACTGCGAGGCGAGGACCCCCAAGAACGTCCCGTTCCAAAATGTATCCATGGTGCCGTTGAACCCGCAGATCAAAAGAAGCGGTTCACCGGACCCGAACTCGCGGTACCCGATCCTGACCCCGTTCGCATCGGCGTACTGGACAGGAAGGGAAGTAACGTTTATTGCAGGAGCCGGCGTAACCGCGGGGGCCGCTCCTGGTGTGCTGGTCGTCGTGCTGCCCGTACACCCGACAGCGAGGATCAAAGAGAAAAGAACGGCAATTGCAAGGAAACAGGAGATCAGTTTCTTCATAAATAGCACCACCCGATCGATGGAGAGGGGATAATGCATACTCGGAGTGTGGGGATATGAACGTTGTTATTCTGAGGTTTTTCAAGCGTTTCCGGCGAAAATATCCGGGGGGATACATTTTTTGTCCTGCCAGTGATATCCTCCAATCAATGAATGCCAGAATGCCGATCCTTCTTGCCGGTGCAGTTCTGTTTGCTGTCCTTGCTGTTGTTGCCGCAGGCTGTACCGGGACCACATCTTCCCCCGGGCAGGCGAGCACCGGGACCGCCGCAAATGTGTCATCGGGAAACCCGGGTATCCACACGATCTTTGTTGAGCCCAATGACGGCCGGGTGCTGATCCTCAAAACGATTAACGGTGCGCAAAAGACCATCACGCTCACCATCTACCAGCTCGATGACCCGGAGATTGTCACCGCGCTCGCCGCAGCACAGGAGCGGGGCGTCTCGGTACGGATCATCTACAACAATGCTTCGTTTGCGGCTGAAAACGTCACGAACCCGAACGAGTATGCGATCGCGAACCTCACCCCGCTCGGTGTGCAGATGATGCCGGGTTCTCCCGCATTTGTCCTCACCCACCAGAAGACGCTCACTGCAGACGGGTCGGTCGCGATCATCATGACGCTCAACCTGGACCCGACATTTTTCGGTACTACGCGGGATTTTGGGATCATCACCAATGACCCGGCAGAAGTACAGGAGATCGAAAAGGTGTTCGAAGCCGACTGGAAGTACCAGAACGTGACGCCGGACCAGCCTGCGCTTGTCTGGAGCCCGGTCAATGCGCGGGAAAAGATCCTCGGCCTGATTAACGGTTCTACAAAGACGCTCGACGTCTATAATGACGCAATAACCGACCCGCAGGTGATAGGAGCCATCTGCGATGCAGCGAAACGGGGGGTTGCCGTACGGGTGCTTGCGGCCGATAATCCGGGCAGCAACGGGACAAACGTGAATGCACCGGCCCTTGCCACGCTTGCTGCCAGCGGTGCCCAGGCAAAATCGATTGCGTCGCCGTACATCCATGCCAAGGCGGCGGTCGCCGATTACGGGACACCCCGTCAGGTCGCTTACGTGGGTTCGGCATATTTTGCTGCGGAATCCCTGGACCAGAGCCGCAACTTGGGGATCCTTGTAACGGAGCAACCGATCCTCGACCGGATCGAAACGGAGTTCAATTTGGACTGGCAGGTGCCCGCCGTCCCGGAACCTTAAAGCAGATAAGGGGGGCCGGAATCTCCCGTTTTTTATTTTGCCGGTCACTTTCGGTTCTGTCAAGTCTTCGGCAGGTAATGACTTTTCTTCGAAGTATCAAATCTCAGAAACTGCCGACAACCTGACAGAACCGGGATCCAGTGGTCTATTCCTGAATATCCGATCTCCCGTCATACGGTTGAATGCCCTTTTTTAGAGCACAATAACTTTGTAGGGCAACACCAATTATGGTACAGGAGCAGCCTATGGGAAGCGAAGCGGTATCGCTCAATACAGTTCTTGAGTACGTCGACAAGCTCGATATTGAAGACCAGCAGTACGTCCAGGAAATTATCCGCAGCAGGCTTATCGAGAAAAAGCGTTCGGCAATTGTACTCCGGGCAAAACAGGCAAAAAAAGCATGCAAAAAACACATGAGCCGGAGCGGGACGGCAAAAGATCTTCTGGCGGATCTGAATGGTTGAACTCATATGGGATGAGCGGTTTACAAAAATCTACAAGAAGTGGTCCCGCCAACATCCGGACTTAAAGGCGCAATTCGCCAAACGAATTGTGCAGTTCGAAGAAGATCCTTTTCATCCATCCTTAAAGACCCATTCCCTGAGCGGCGTCTTGAAAGGGCTCTGGTCATTCAGGATTACCTACGAACACCGGCTTGTTTTCGATTTTGCTGATGAGGGCCGGACAAAAGTAATCCTGATCGATATCGGATCGCACGAAGAGGTCTATTAATATTTTTTTAGAATGTTCGTTGACCGGGGATAGCAGCAGATGGTACCGCATCCGAAACCATAATTGAGACACAGGAACAACACGTTGTATCATGACTGCACAGACAGCATCCCGGTTAACGAAGAGATATCGTCCAGCAAAAAAGGTGGCGGACTCTTCAGGAAAAAAGGGAGAAGCAAAGGATGCCCTGTATGCAGTAGAGGAAAATTCGCTCTCGGGTTTTCTTGAGAACGAACCAGATATCTATGCGGTTGTCGATGTCAAAGTGCGATACCAATGAAAGGCTCCAGTATCCTGATCCATTTTCCCTTCACGGACATGAGTGCCCTCTAAACTGCGGCCTGCTCTTGTTATTTATAAAAGCGATCTGGCCGGTGTCCTCAACAAACCGGATTTTTAATCTTGTCGAATTCAACGGGCCCTTCCCTCCGGAAACTTCCCTCCGTCGTAAAAATCCCGCCAAAAATCGCCCTTTTCCCGCCAAAATGCCCTCAAATATCCGCCGGATTCCGACCCCCTCCGGAAACGGCCGCTATCGCGTTCCGGTGGCCGATCTTCCTTCGATCGGGCTAAAGTATGCCGGAAGTGAAAAGACGGCCGATATGGCGATCGAAATCCGGGGGCAGATGCACGGTATTTCTGAGAAATAGCCCCGTATAACCGACTTCCGGATGGCCCCCGAATCCGGGCGTTTTACGGGGTTTTCCGGAGTCGGTTGCGGGGAATCCGAAGCCGTATCGGGCGTATTTTTGGGGTGGAAAAGTACCGCTCCGGGCCCGGGTTGGGGCAGGATTCGACACGAGGGAATGGAGATATCGAAGTAAAACATCATGGCCGGGCTACATCTGGTGGTACCTGGATGGGCTGGTGAAAGCCAATATCACTCCAAGAAAAAAATGCAAAATTATTTCCTTCTCGTCTCCAACAGAACAATATGCCGGATCTCGATCCGTTCTTTTTCAAAATTAATTCCTGGTCCTTTACCAAACACCGGGTCTGGAACCGGTGCCAGCGGCAGTACTATTACGAGTACATTGCGCCGTACGTCAAATCCAATCCGATAGTAAATCCGGAAAAGATCCGGTATCTCAAGAACTTCACCTCCAAATTTGTTGTCCAGGGCCAGCTCATCCACGATATCATCGACCAGCAGATCCAGTTTGCCTGCGACAAGAAACCCATGGACCTTTTCGAGGCGCTGAACGTATTCATGAAAAAAGTCTCGCTCTACCGGGGCGTAGGCGGCGAGACGTTTACCGAGTACCACAACGGCGAGAAGATCCCGGATTCGTTTTTTAGTTACATCGAAGAGAACGGGAAAACCTGCCTCCACACATTCTTTGCAAAATGGCCGGAGTATGCGAAACGCGAATGCCTGCGCCACGAGCAGTTCGATCATTTCAGCATCCGGGATGCGGAGGTGACGGTCAAGGTCGATTTTGCCGCGAAGATGCCGGATGGCACGATTGTCCTCTCCGACTGGAAGACCGGGAAAGACGACGATGATTACGAGACCGAGCTCCAGATGGCGGCCTACGTGCTCTGGGCAACGGAATTCTACAATATGAGTGCCGACGAGATCAGCACCGAGCTTGTCTTCCTCAGGACCGGCGCGACAAAACCGTATGCGTTCTACGAGGAGCAGTTACGGGATGTGCGGGAGCAGATTGCGAGAGAGTTTGCGGCAATGAACGCCTCGTACGAGTACGGGGATTTCCCGGCCCGGCCGGCGCAGAGAGAATGTATGAGTTGTAAGTTTGCGGAAGTGTGCCCGAAGGCGGCAAAGGGATTATGCTCGCATTAGGTGCGCAATGAATGATACACTTATGTTTTGCAGTTTAACAGAACCCGGGAAATTACATTTTTCTCTTCACTAACTATCAGTACAAAGATATTTTTTTCAACCGATCATTTATTGATGCCCTAAAAAGAATACACAGACTAAGGAACCCCCATGCGAATTTATCTGGATGTCTGTTGTTTGTGCCGGCCCTTTGATGACCAGTCCTCACACCGGATCCGGATGGAAACCGAGGCCGTGATCGCGATCCTCAAGCGCTGTACGGAAGACTGGGATCTTGTGGAAAGCGAGGTGATCGATTATGAAGTGGCCGGGATTTCCGATGATGAACGAAAGAAACAGGTGGGAAGCCTCATCAGGTTCGCGCACGAACACCTCGTACTTGATAAGGAACTGGTGGACCGGGCCTGGTCATTCCATGCAAACGGGATGGAGA
>JBEKTA010000086.1:0-6613 GCA_049516515.1 Methanoregula sp.
GATCAACGGTTTCTCGAAGGCCTACGCGATGACCGGCTGGCGCCTCGGGTACGCTGTGGCACCCCTGAAGATCATCAAAGAGATGTCCAAGGTGCAGCAGCACTCGGTCTCGCAGGCGACCACATTTGCCATGTGGGGTGCGGTTGCGGCACTTAAAGGAGACCAGCGTTGCGTCGAAGAGATGCGCCGGGAATTCGACGGCCGGAGAAAATACATCATCGCCGAACTGTATCGTATGGGATACCAGACAGCTCCCGCCGACGGCGCTTTCTATGCATTTGTAAAAGTAGATGGTGATGATATGGCAATCGCTACCCGGTGGCTCGAAGAGGGACATGTAGCGGCAACCCCGGGCAGCGCCTTTGATGCTCCCGGCTGGATCCGGCTTTCATATGCAGCCTCAATGGACCGGCTCAAAGAGGCGATGGAAAGGATTGGAAAGGTTGGCGGGAATTAACGGTCCGGTTATCCCGACACTTTTTTTCTTACAACACGGTTGACCGGGATTTTTTCGATCATTTTTGAATATGTTGAACAGTGAACCAGCACATTTACGTGGATCAATAATCGGCCTTCAAAATCCGGTCGGTCCACCGTTCAGATAATCCCTGTGGATTCGTCGTTACTACCCGTCATCTTGCTCTTCCACAAATCCCGTCGACAGGTACATTAACCGGTCACGGTAATCTGTCATGAGATACCGCATGGACATGAAGCAGAAGATCATCATCTCCATCCTCATGCTTGGCACGCTCATGGGATCACTCGACTCCACGATCGTCATTCTCGCCTTTCCCACCATATCAGAATCTCTTCATGCGGCTTTCATCACCACGCTCTGGATGATCCTGATCTACCTGCTTGTGGTTGCAGTCTGCACTACCCAGCTCGGCCGGATCGGTGACATCTATGGAAGAAGCCGGATGTTCAACGCCGGGTTTGGGATCTTCACGCTTGGGTCCTTATTCTGCGGCCTCTCCCCCGGCATCTACTGGCTGATTGCTTCCCGGGGCATCCAGGCAATTGGGGGAGCGCTGATGCAGGCGAACAGTGGGGCTATCATCGCCGATACCTTCCCGCCCAACGTGCGGGGGACCGCGTTCGGGTACATCTCGCTGGGCTGGACGAGCGGCGCCATGCTCGGCATCGTGCTTGGCGGTGTCATCACGACCTATGTCGGCTGGGAATACATATTCTTCATCAATATCCCCATCGGCATCGTGGCTACCATTCTCGGCTTCAGGTACCTGACGGATAATTTCCGGGTGCATGCCAGGCTCGATATCCCCGGTATGATCCTTCTTGGTGCTGCACTCACCTTTCTGTCATTTGCCGGAGTGGATTTTGCGACCGAGGGGACTGCGGCCCTGAATATTGCCGCATTCTGTATCGGCTTGGTCTTCATCGTTCTATTTGTGCTTTTCGAACGGCGGACAGAACGGCCTATCATCGATTTTTCCGCACTGCGCAGCCGGATTCTCAGATATTCCATGCTGGCGGCATTTTTCCTCAGCCTCGGGTACCTGTCGGTGGTGTTTCTTATCACGATGTACCTGCAGGGCATCCGGGCCCTGTCGCCTCTCGATGCCGCACTCCTCCTCACGCCGGGATATGTCGTAGGCAGCCTGCTCTCGCCATATATGGGAAAGCTTTCGGACCGGTATGGGGCACGGGCGCTCGCGACCTCCGGGACCGTGATGCTCATCATTGCCACGCTCATCTATGTGACGTTCAGGGTCGATACCCCGCTCTGGGAGGTACTGGTCGCATCGGGCGTCTCCGGCCTCGGGACGGCAATGTTCTTTCCCTCCAATAACAGTGCCGTCATGGCAAATGCCCCGGAGGGGTCCTACGGCGGAATATCCGGTATCCTCCGGACTATGCAGAATATCGGGATTCTCGGGAGCTTCGTGATCGCCATCACGGTCTCTGCCGCTTCAATTCCGAGGGATGTGGCGTTCGAGGTCTTCATCGGCACTACCAATCTTGTGGGCGGGGTTTCTGATGCATTCATCCGGGGGATTGATGCTGCACTCTTGGCATCGGTCATCATAATCGGTATTGCCGGCGCCCTCTCATGGATGCGGGGTCATGAGACCCGGGGCTCAGCACCTTAAATTCTGGCGTAATCATTCACCGGAACATGAGGCACCATCAAGCGTGTGCAACCCAAGGTTCCCGATTATCGTGACGACAGCTTATGTGCTGTAGTGGCTGGTATCCCTCTCCAAACAAGACCAACTCCCTCCGTCGGCAGCCGTTTTCTCTGCGTGGCATTTAAGAATAATCCCGCTGGACACGGGACTCACGCCGTCTTCTTCCACCAGATCTTCGCAAACGTCGAATTGCCGGAGATTACGACTTCGTCGCCTTTGTGCCGTACAAGCGATGACAGGTATGCATCCAGCACCCGCTCCTGCTTTTTTGTCGTCACGCCAAATCTCCTCCGGAAAAACTCTGTCAACTCCTCATTGGATGGGAAACGGTACTCCTTGTCCAGCAGGAGCATCTCGATGTTTGCATAGATCCCTGTCTGGTACAAGACATTCCAGAGGCAGTCTGCTTTTGGTCCGGGGTAATATGGGCTCCCGTGAAGCGGCAGGGAGAGGTCCGCATACATCCTCTCCCAGAACGGCAGATCCACGAACCAGTACAGGCAGACCTCACCGCACGAGACCTCGTCCATCGTCTGCACTGCCTTACGGATGTCGTGCATCGTGAGGGAGAGCGAGGCAATTACAAGGTCATACGGCCCGGCAAGGTCGCGGGTGGGATCCACGTCCTCCCATCGTTTTCTGATACAGGTTATGTTCGTGATCCCCTCGTTTTCTGCCCGATCCCTGAGCGTCGCGATCATCCCTGCCCCGGGTTCTACTGCAGTGACCTCCCGTACCTTTGCTGCAAGCGGGATCGCGAGCGTCCCCGGTCCGGATCCTATGTCAAGCACCCTTGTCGTACGGCTGACCGCAAGGCCGTCGATGGTCATCCGGATGCGTTTTTCGAATTCACCGGCAGACTGTGCCGCGTACCGGTTCGCGTTCTCCTTTTTGTCCCAGTCATGCGACGTATCCCCGACGATTTGTGCGGCATCGTACCGGTCCTGCCGTGCCTTCCAGACCTCGTTCCAGTCTGTATCGCCACAGTCCTTTGGGGAAAAAGGTCTCACCATATACGAGAAGGGTACACCCGGCCGGTAATAGAAGTATGCCCCGGAAAGAGAGTGTTATTCGTGCCGCAGGGCATCGATCGGGTTGAGATTTGCCGCCTGCCAGGCAGGGTATAACCCGCAGAGTATGGAGATGATGATCCCAAAACTTACGCCTTCGACGACTGACATCATGCTCGATACGGTAAAGAGGTACTCTGTTGTCCTGAGCATCAGGGCGCTGATTGCGTACCCCCCAAGCACACTGAGGATTCCCCCAATGAAGCTTCCAATCACGCCGATGATAGCAGCCTCGTAGATAAACATGCTCATCACCTCTTTTTTCTGGGTGCCGATGCTGCGCATGATCCCGATCTCCTTGATCCGCTCGTTCACTGACATCATCATGATATTGAAGATGGAGACCCCGGCGACAAGCATCGAGATACCCCCTATGGCCGTGACAAAGGTCGTGATCGTGCCAAACGTCTGGTAAATGGTAGCAAGCGTTGCCTTGCTGTCGATCACGGATACGGTCTTCTCTTTGGTGTTCCGGTTGAGCTGATTTTCGATGGTGGTCTTCACATCTGCCGTATCGCCACTGGTGACCTTCACGACCACTTCGCTGTATTCATCCTGATCGTTGTAGGTATTTTCAAACCAGTCCTGTGTTACGACAATGGCGCTGTCGGTACTGATATCAAAGCTCATCCCCCGCTCCTTGATAATGCCGGTTACCCTGAGCGTGCCATATTGCCCGTCGGTCCCGATAGAAATCCGCGAACCGACCTTGACGTTATGATCCGTTGCGAACGTCGATCCGACAAGGCAGCCGGAGTTCCCGTTGTTGTAGTCCCCGGCTTCGAGATCGGGGAGCAGGTCTTTGGTCTTGTCCGGCGGGAGCCCGTAAATGGTCGCCACAATGTCGTCGCTTCCGACACCCACTTTCATGTGTTCCGATGTCGAATGAACAGGAATCGCCACATTCGGGGCGACCACGCGTTTGATCTGCTGGTAATTCTGGTCGGTCAACACCAGGTTTGCCGAGCTCCCTCCCCCACCGCCGCCAAAGTGAGTGCCGCCTCCGACATACGGCATGACAATCACGCTGTCCCCAACGGAAGAAAGACTCGCAGAAACCACCTGCACCATGCTGTTCCCGAGGATACCCATCGACGCTATGGCGACGACACCGATGATGATCCCGAGCATAGCAAGGCTCGAGCGCAGCATGTGGATCCGGATGTTCCGTTTGGAGATCTCCCAGAATATGGTGCTCATTCTTCAATTCTCCCGTCCACGATCCGAATTGTCCGGCTCGTGTAACTGGCAACGTGTGCGTCATGGGTGACAACGATAATAGTCGAACCTTTCCTGTTCAGGTCTGTCATGAGTTCCATGATGCTTGCCCCGGTCTTTGAATCGAGGTTGCCGGTCGGTTCATCGCAGAGCAGGATATCCGGATCGTTAATAAGCGCCCGTGCGACAGCAACCCGCTGCTGCTGGCCTCCCGAAAGTTCGAGTGGGGTGTGGGGGTAGAGATGTTCGTCCAGCTGGACGGCACGGAGCACTTCCCGTGCTCTGTCCTCATTTACACCTTTACCGGACTTGAGCATCTGGGAAAAGCTCACGTTCTCAATAACATTCAACAGCGGAAAGAGGTTGAAATATTGGAAGATAAACCCGATGCGATCCCGTCGCAGGTTCGTGAGTTCGACATCGCTCATATCGCGCACGCCGATCCCACTCATGTAGATATTCCCTGTCGTAGGTGTGTCAAGGCACCCCATCAGGTTCAACAGTGTTGATTTGCCGGAACCCGAAGGACCCATGATCGAGATGAACTCCCCGCGATCCACTTCAAATGAGATGTGGTTAAGGGCGGTCACATCTCCGGCCCTGAGCGGATAGATCTTGACCACATCGGAAAACTGGATGACCGGCTGCATAACGGCCTGCTCCTTACTGGTTCTTCCGTTTCTTCATGTAGAGATATCCGCCCACTCCAAGAACAATGATAAAGATGACGGCCAGTGTCGGGAGCATGCTCGGCTGCGAGTTCATCTGTGGTGTAGCCTGGGTCAGATCGATATTCTGGACGGAGGCGATCACGTTGCCGTTACTGTCTTTGTAGGTTAACTGGAGGGGAACGTTTGATATGCCGTCCGGGGCGGTAAAGGTGACCTCGAAACTGCCGAAGTCGTCAGGTTTGAGTGTACCGATCACGTAATTCATTTCCGGGTCATGTGGCACGGCCGGAGAAAGCGATGTGACGGTGACACCGTTTGCGTTCGAGAGGCCGGCGTTGGTTACGTCTCCGGTGACATCATAGGTCCCATTGTTGAGAGCGATAACAATATTGCTCATCACCGGGTCAGCCTGCATCTTGTCAGTTGTAAACAGGATTGGCAGGGTCGTGTTGATGGTATGGGAATTGTCCCCATTATCGTAATCGACATGCATGAAAAGTGACGTGGTGGAGTCGGGTGTGACGGTGAAATTAACCATAGTACTGGTTCCGGCAGCCAGGTACCCGATATAGGTC
This sequence comes from Methanoregula sp., assembly GCA_049516515.1. GTDB lineage: Archaea > Halobacteriota > Methanomicrobia > Methanomicrobiales > Methanospirillaceae > Methanoregula. The sequence continues at coordinate 5,691 of JBEKTA010000086.1, forward strand.
TTTGAAGGCGTCAGGGTAACATCATTGCCGGTGGCTTCAAAGATGACATTTTTCACATCGTTGTCGCGGGGGTTGGAGATCTGTACACTGATTGTTTCCTTTACGCCTTGGGTAAATGAATCCGGCTTATTGGCAATGGTCATGACAAGGGGCGTATTGTCCACCTTGACCGGCGTCCGGTAATACAAGCCGTTCCCGGCGCTGAAACTTGCGGAGAAGGATGGATAATAGGTACCCTCAGGCTTGTCTGTTCCGATGGAGAATACGAACGACCGGGTCTGGAGAGGCCCGATGTTGACATTGGTGTTGTACGAGCCACTGGTGAGAAGGATATCATTATCACCAAAGGTCGCGTGGTTGACCATGACACTCTGGTTTGCATTCCCGTTGGTGACGTAAAACGTTGCCGTGGCGGTATCCCCGGCAAAGAGGACTGCCGGATCCAGTGTATAGTTGGAGACGTATACGTTGTTTGCAGCCTGAATCGTATCACCTGTGCTGTCACCACATACCGGAAGAACCAGAAATCCTATGGTTACAAGGAGGAACAGGAAAACCACGTACGCGGGACGCGGGATCCCGGGGAAAGATCGTTTCATTGTTCCTGAATGAGTCGGTTTGTGGTCTGCTGAAAAATCCTGAGTATCAGGATATGCTGAAGGGTGTGCCACTCTGAACATTCGTAATTCCTCAATGGAGTAGTAAATTTTTTTACTACAACCTTTCCATTAGGATGTTACTTGGGACTTAATAAAAATATGTTTCCGAGTAGTAAAATATTTAACAACTTCGTGATTATTATAGATTATATGGAGAGCATACCCGCATCTCTCGTAAAATCGCTCAATGATCTCGGATTATCCAATAATGAAGCGAATGTCTACGCCGCGCTGGTTCTGTATGACAATGCAGAAGCAAAAGAT
>JBEKTA010000087.1:0-6513 GCA_049516515.1 Methanoregula sp.
GGCTTCGACGTCAAGGCGCTGCGCACGATCGTGCGTCTGCGCAAGCAGGACGCGAACGAACGGGCCGAACAGGAGACCACGACCGATATCGAGTATTATTTCAAGGATGATTCTGTTACCATTCCGGTGCCCGTAACCGTGCGCCCGATTGCCATGCCTGCCGTTGTCAGTGTTGAGAGCCTGGGGCTTCATGCCGGCGGGGAGGGATATCTCGCCATAACCATGAATAACACCGGCCAGGATACAGGCAGGGATGCGTCCGTGTACCTGGTACCCTCGGGGGTAAGCCCCCTTGTCCCGTCAACAAACGGCATCTATATCGGGGACTTTGCCCCGGGCAATATCACGACGGCACGGTTCAAGATCACCGTCGCACAGGACGCCGATCCCACCCAGACGTACCCGATTGGAGTATACCTGAAGTACACCGATTATGAGGGAAACATCGTGCAGTCGCCTCTTGTGAATACCGGGATGGACTTTAAGGAGAGGATCCGGTTTGCAGCCCAGGAAGACCCGATAATCCTCCACCCGGGAAAGACCGATGTGGTCAATGTCACGTATACCAATGTTGGATCGCAGCCGGCATTCAATGCCCAGGCGCGGATAAGTGTCGTCGATCCCTTCACAAGCGAGGACGATACGGCATACCTGGGCACCATCCTGCCGGGCCAGTCCGCCACCGCCCTTTTCAGCATCAAAGCCGACGGGACAGCCACGCCCAAAACGTACTCGATCAATTCAGAGATCCAGTATTCCGATCTCAGTAATACGGAATATACCTCCGACACGATCCGGGTGCTTGCAACAGTTGAGGATGAAACTACGCCGGTTCTCCTACCCGTTGTTGCCCTTCTTATCGTTATTGCCGGTGTGATTGGATATATCGTATACAGGAAAACAAGAGCGGTATGATCATCCGGTCCGGTGGTAGTTAAGAGATGATCTCCCCACATTCCCGCACAAAAACCGGTGCCCTGCCTCCGGTGGCAAAGATAGTGTTTGTTATCCTTGTTGCCACCACGGTCTGCCAGATCCCGGGCCTTGCCCTGTCCTACACGTATGACATTACAGAGCATCCGGACCTGAAGGCAAATGTCCAGGGGGAGCCTGCGTATTTCCCGGGTGATGATTTTGTGCTCACGGTCGATCTCACCGATGCTGCAAATGCCGAGTCGATGGAACTTGAAGCGAAGGGAATAGCCGGTCTCTATAACCCCACCACGGCCCTTGGGGTATACGTGGTGCCGGAGACAGGGACTGCACCGGTTACGATAAAGAGCCTCCCGGTCACCGCAGGGGACATTGCGTCTTCACAAATCGTGCCGGTGACGATCAAGGGAACCGTCAGCCCGGATGCCCGGCCCGGCATATCAGTCATGTACCTGAACGTGACCTACCAGTATATCCAGGCGCTGCCGGAGATCGAGTCCGGCATCCCCACGGTCACCCCGCAGTACCAGGACGTCACGGAACTCCTGCCGATCACGATCCGGGTCAAGGGTCAGGTCAGCCCGGTGGTCTGCGGGACGGAGTCGCTTAACCTGGTGCCAGGGACACAAGGGTACCTGAACCTGACCCTGGAAAATGCGGGGTACGCAACCGGGCGCGATATGGCTCTTGCCCTTGTACCGGCCGATAACACCACGTTCCAGCTTGTCGATGCAAGCACGTACATTGGCGTATTCAGGCCGGGCGATGTGATCACCCTGCACCCACGGATTGCCGTATCTGATGATCTCCCGGCCGGGTTCTACCCGGCAAATATCACCGGTGTCTATAAGGATATCAACGGGATCTACCAGCAGATCACAGCCGTCCCTGTGCGCATCTCTGTTGCCCGGGGTGCGAAATTTTTTGTCTCTGCATCCAACACGACGCTCAAAAATAACGGGAAGCAGACTATCTCCATTACGTACAAAAACATAGGGGACAGCGTGGCATACGGTGCAGAGGCCCGCATCACCGGCGACCAGGTGATCGTGCCTGAGACGGATACGGCGGCTCTCGGGGATGTAGAGCCGGGTCAGTCGGTCACAGCAGAGTATGTCATCTCCGCAGAGTCGGCCATCCCGGGTAAACAGTATGTCCTCGACACTGAGGTCAAGTACCGCGACAGCCTCGGTGCCCTGATGCTCTCCGACCAGTACCATACCGGTGTTTCGATCGAAGAACCTTCGGGACTTGCCCAAGCACTGTCGGATCCGGTATTTTATATTATTCTTGCCGGCGTCATTGCGTGTTCCGGTTTCTTCGCATGGACGTATCTGACTAAAAAACAGTAGATCTGCGGGCGGCCCGGGCCCGTGCAGCATTCACCCGTAAGAGAGCAGCGGTACAGGGCCCCGATGAGGGCGGGGTGATGCTGATGCTGTAGTCTTCCGGCACCATTGCATCCTTTCGTTTACGCAGGATATCCCGCACCCGAGCCTTTTCTTCACTCATGGGCAGAAGTATAACGGTGACGTATTTATGAGTTTAGATGTTCCGGATCCCAGCGTGCCCCCGGACGAACGGGTCTGTCTATCAGGCCCCCATACAAAAAATGATAAATATGATTAATCACACAAATATGATAAGTATGAAAAAGAAGAATTGTGAGACCGAGCACCTGGTAGACGAGATGATCGCACCACGAAAAGGGGAGACCAAGCACCTCTTTGGCAGTGTGAAGGTCGGCGAACGCGGGCAGATCGTGATCCCGAAAGGGGCAAGGGAGATTTTTGGCATCAGGCAGGGAGATATCCTGCTGGTGCTTGGCGATACGGAACGCGGCATAGCACTCGTGAAAGCAGATGCCATCCAGGACTTCGCCCGAAAGATCCTCGACAGCGCAAATAAGCCGGATGAATAAGTGCTCATGGAGGGACACGTAATGAAAATTGTTGTACTGAACGGCAGCCCGAAAGGCGATATCAGTGTCACGATGCAGTACATCGCATATATCCGGAAGAAATTCCCGGAACATACGTATGAAATTCTCAATGTAGCTCATGAAATAAGAAAGTTCGAGAACGATACCGGACTATGGAATAAGACCATTGAGAGTATCAGATCCGCAGATATGGTTCTCTGGGCATTTCCGCTCTATGTCATGGTCGTCTGCTCCCAGTACAAGCGGTTTATCGAACTCATCTTCGAGAGGAAGGCAGAGGATGCATTCGCCGGGACCTACGCGGCATCGCTCTCGACATCGATCCATTTCTTCGACCAGACAGCCCATGCCTACATCCATGCCATAAGCGATGACCTCGGGATGAAGTACCTCGGGTTTTATTCCGCGGACATGAAGGATCTCTTATCCGAGGAGGAACGGACGCGCCTGGAGAAATTTGCTTCCCTCCTTATCACCGCAGTACAGGAAAAGATGCCGGTTCAGCGGGAGAACGCCCCGCTTGTCTGGCCGTCCCTCGCATATGTTCCGGGTAAAGAACAAAAACCCATTGGCACCGGTTCAAAAAAGGTTGTCATCCTCACTGATGATGATGGCCATTCACCCAACCTTGCGGCAATGACCGACCGGCTCAAAAAGAATTTTTCCGGTTCTGTGGAGCTGATCAATCTTCACGACGTCGATATGAAGGGAGGCTGTCTCGGGTGCTGCCAGTGCGCCTATGACAATACCTGTGTATATACCGACGGGTACGTGGATTTTTATAAAAACAAACTGATACCGGCGGATATCATCATCATGGCAGGCCCGGTGCACGACCGGTATCTCTCATCGGCATGGAAACAGTTTTTTGACCGGAGTTTTTTCAAAGGACATACCCCCGGCCTTAAGGGCAAACAGGTCGGCTTTGTGATCGCAGGGCCCCTCCGGCAGATCCCAAACCTCAAGGAGGTACTCACCGCATGGGCAGACAACGGCAGGTGTTATGCACAGTTTGTCACGGATGAGGTTATGAGTTCTGGCGAGCTTGACTCCCTGCTCGATACCATGGCAGCACGTCTCGTGCAGGCCGCAGAAACCGGCTACATCCCGCCGCATACTTTCTACGCGGTCGGCGGCCACAAAATATTCCGGGACAGCATCTACGGGGGAATGAGGTTTGTGTTCCAGGCAGATTACCGGTACTACACAGAGCACGGGCTGTTCGATTTTCCCCAGTCTGACCTGAAAACCCGACTGTTCAATGCAGTACTCATCCCGTTGACAAGAATTCCCGGCTTCCGAAAAAAAGTGTTTGCCGATATGAAACACCACATGATAGAGCCCTTCAAACCGGTGCTCGAGGATGCCTGAACAAGTTCGGGCACCCTGCCGGTATTCCCCCGCCGATTGTCCGGGGTATGCGGGAGGGTCCCGGCTGGCAGAGTGCCCTAGGGAGGATCCGGATTACTGCGGTGGCTGCTCGTGACCCGTGAACTCTTTTTTCTCTTTTGCAATCGTTTTTGCAAGTGCAACCATGCCGGTCGTGTCCCCGAGGGACATGGTTTCGAGAGCGCTTGACGGGACGATAACAATGGTCGACTGTCCTCCTTTGAGCCCTTCATACAGCATGTTCATCGCCCGGAGGTGCAGGGCCGTGGGATTGTTCTCGTAACTCTTTGCGGCCTGCTCGAACTTCTCGGCGATCTGCCGTTCGGAATCCCCGAGAATGACCCGGGCCTGCCGCTCGCGCTCCGCCTGTGCCTGCATCGACATCGCGTCCTGGAGGGGCCCGGGGATAATCACGTCGCGGATTTCAACAGAAAGGATCTTGATCCCCCACCCGTTGACACGGTTCCCGATCAACCGCTGGAGTTCCTCATCTATTGCCTCCCTCCCGGTGAGCATATCCGAGAGAATGGTTTTGCCGATAACATCCCGGAGCGCTGTCTGCGAGGCTAGCGAGATCGAATCCCGGTAATCCTTGACTTCAAGCGCGGCTTTCTCGACATCGACAACCTGCCAGAACAAGACCGCATCAACATTGACAGGCACGGTATCCTTTGTCAGGGTCTGCTCAGCGTTAAACGCTGTAGTGATCACCCGCAGATCAATCCAGTATGCAACACGGCTCAGGAACGGGACAATGAGAAAAAGTCCCGGCCCTTTGATCCCGACAAACCTCCCGAGGAACAGGACAACTGCCCGCTCCCACTGGTTGGCAATCTTGATCGCCATCGCGAGAAGCACAATAACCACGATTAAAATTACTCCGGCAACCATGAGGGTGAATAAATCCATTTTTATTTCCTCCCAAACCCGTCTTTCTGATGGACAATAGAGGATATCTGCCGAAGCATATATGTCTGGTGATGGGGCATGGCGGATGGATCAAATCGTCAAGGCCCCGACTCAAAATAATGTAAACCCGGACTTCCAAGTGGGACGCCGTATTTCCCCGGCCCCCGGAACTAATACAGCCGGCACATACGGATTTTCTTGCCTCTTAAAAAAATACGCCGGGCAAATCTTTTTGTATTCCGAAAAACAATACGATTTTTTTTCAGAGTGTTCCCGTCATCGCATCCTCGTCGTTGCCGGTCTGGTAATCCGGGTGTACTTCCTGCCGTGCAAGCAGGGCAAGGACAAGGATGATAATCGCAATCACAAATGAGAAGAAGAAGGCAAGGTTAAAACCCGCAGTGATCAGGTTTAGTTTGATATTTACCGGTGCGCTCTCGGTGATCCCGTGGTGCCTGGCGATTGCCTCAATACCCTGGATAAATACGAGGTTTGCAAAGGCAATCCCGAGGGTCAGGGGTGCGAACCGTTCGAGGCTCGTGAGGCTGGAGACCATCCCCTGGTATTTCTTTGCCACCGAGTTCATGATCATATTCGAGGCCGGGGTTATCATCAGGCCAAGGCTGAACCCGAGCACGATCAGGCAGAGGACGACAAATCCTGTTGGGGTGTCAACCCTCAAAAGCGTCATCATATAATACCCGGCAACAAGGAAGGCCCCCGCAGCGATGCAAAGATTCCTGCCACCAACCCGGTTATATAACGCTCCGGCAAGAATGCCGGATACCATCATGGCTATCGAAAGAGCAGTGAGGATCAGCCCGGCATCTGACGCACCGTACCCTTTGACATACTGGAGATAGAACGGGAGCAGGTAACTGATACCGGCAAAACTGAAAAAGACCAGTGACATGACGAGGTTTGTCATCAGGAAATTCCGGTTTGTAAAGAGGCGGAGCTCCAGCAGCGGGTCGGATATGCCCAGTTCGTGCCAGACAAAGTACGCAAGCGTGACGATGGCAAGTACAAGGGTGCCAAGAATAACCGGGGAAGTCCATCCGAGGGTATTCCCTTCGGATACTGCAAAGAGCAGGGCTGCAAGCCCGGTAAAGATCAGGAACGCACCGGCCCTGTCAAACCCGGCAGGCTGGCCATGGGGTGTCATTGCCGGGATCACTTTTGCACCGAGCAGGATCGCACAGATTCCCACCGGCACGTTGATGAGGAAGATCCAGTGCCATGAAAGGTACTGTGTCAGCACTCCCCCGATAGTCGGGCCGATGGCCGTCCCGAGTGCGGCGACGGTCATGATGATACCCATCGCTTTTCCTTTCTGCTTC
>JBEKTA010000088.1:0-6464 GCA_049516515.1 Methanoregula sp.
GCAAAGCCGCAGGAAGAGGTGGTCGCTGCATGATGCGGCCCATGATGCACACTCCCGGCACGCACCCCTATTAGTCCCGTCAGGAGCCGTCAACCCTTCACCTCCTGTCGTTTTTTTGCTGTTTGCTCTTAACCCTGATTTTTCCGTATATCCTTTCCGCACATATCCGTGCCTCTTCTGTGATTCCTAGCTTGGTAAGAGCCGGGCGATATGATACGATATAAAAAAGAAAAGATCAGATCCCGTCGAGAGCACAGGCAAGGTCGGCGATAAGATCCTCAGGATCTTCAAGGCCGACCGAGAGCCGGAAGATCCCGTCGCCGGCAAAGGCCCGGTAGGCCTGCTCCTGTGCCGGGGTCATCCTAAAGGAGGTCCGGAGCATCTCCGCTGTCGGGAGGTAGAAGACAAGGCTCCGCTGGTGGCCGAGCGAGACGGCATAGAGGATCACCGAGAGCCGGTCGGCGATGATCTTTGCCGCACGGGCACCGTCCCTGACCTGGAAGGTCACCATGCCGGAGAAGTTGGTCAACTGCCGCTGTGCGAGGTCGTGCTGGGGGTGCGAGGGGAGTCCCGGGTAGATGACCCGGATCACCTTCGGGTGCGATTCGAGGAACCGGGCGACGGCAAGGGCGCCCTCCTCGTGGGCTTTCATCCGGAGCGGGAGGGTTGTTGCGCCCCGCTGGATGAGCCATGCGTTGAACGGGCTTAAGATCCCGCCGGTCCGGATGGCGACGTCTTTTTTTATCCGTGCCACATCCTGTGCGGTTCCAAGGATGGCCCCGCCGATCGCGTCCCCGTGGCCGCAGATATACTTGGTGAGGGAGTGGATTACGAAGTCAGCACCGAGCCGGATCGGATGGCTCCCGATGGGGGAGGAAAATGTGGCATCCACGGCAAACCGGGCCCCGTGGTCGTGGGCGATCCGGCTCACCGCCTCAATATCGGTGAGACGGAGGATCGGGTTTGAGGGCGACTCGGCGTAGACGAGTTTTGTAGTGGGCCGGATCGCGTCCGCCACATTCTGCGGGTCCGACATATCGACCTTGGTCACCGCGATACCGAGCCGGGGGATCAGTTCGTCCGTCATCTCGGCCGTTGCCGCATAGGAAACATCGCTGATGACGAGATGGTCACCGGCTTTTAAGGTGAAGAGGAAGAGTGCCGTGACGGCGGCCATCCCACTCCCGAACGCGATGGCAGATTCCGATCCTTCGAGTGCGGCAAGCTTGTGTTCCAGCTGGTCGACCGTGGGGTTCTTCCACCGGGTATAGAGATACGGGGTCGCATCCCCGAAGTCCTCTACCGAAAACGAGGTGCCGGCATCAGCGACAAAGGCAGTCGACATAACGATCGATGGAGCCGCGGCGCCGGTGACCGGGTCCGGGGACTCCCCGGCGTGGATGGCGGTAGTGCGGATCCCCCGCACGGGCTGGTGGTTTTCTGTCATGGTATCGCACCGGTCCCGCCGGGCCGGGAACCGGGACGACAGGATTTAATCGGTTTTCCGGTGAGATTGGAGATATACGGGGATATTCCCGGGGCACGGGGCAATTCTTGCCGCATCCGGGACGTCCCCGGGGGGGTATCGCGGGATGCACCGTTATGGAAACGGACGTAACCTCTTTCAGGCTTCCCCCGCACTACAGGAGAGTTCCCTCACAACGGCTTATCTGTGACCGGGACCCCGGCCGCCGCCATCCGCTCGCGGATCAGGTCGGCTACCTCGAACTGCTTCTTCGCCCGCAGCTCTGCCCGGATATCCTGCAGGACACTCAACGGTGCACTGGTCTCGCGCAGGAAATTGATACCGAGGATCTCCCCGTACTCCCGCAGCGCTTCAAGGTCGCCGCTTCCCGCAAGTTTCTGGATGGCGGCAAGGGCCATGGGCGTGTTGAGATCGGCTTCCATCGCGTCTGCAAATGCCTTTCGTCCTTCCGCGTCAGGCCCCTTATCCTTCGTGGCAATCGCCCGGATATGGTCGAGCCCTTTTGCGGCGTTAAGAAATCCTTCATCAGTTGCCTGGAGCGGGGACCGGTAGTGGGAGAGCAGGATGCAGTAGCGCAGGACGTCCCGGTTCCAGGTTTTTAACGCATCCCGGATCGTGATAAAGTTCCCGAGCGACTTTGACATCTTCTCGCCTTTCACCGTCAGGAACCCCGTATGCAGCCAGTACCTGACCATCGGGTGCTTCCCTTCGAGCGACTCCATCTGCGCGATCTCTGCCTCGTGGTGCGGGAAGATCAGGTCGAGACCGCCGCCGTGCATGTCGTACTGCTGGCCGAAATATTTCTCGGAGATCGCCGTGTCTTCGATGTGCCACCCGGGCCGGCCCCGGCCCCAGGGCGAGTCCCAGGTATACTCCCCGAACTCGCCCAGTTTCCAGAGCGCAAAGTCCAGCGGGTTGTGCTTGGTCGCATCGGTGACCCGGCTGACCCGTTTTGCCCGCTCCTGGCCGGAGAGTTCCCCGTTATGGTCGAACGTGTCGAGGTTGAAGTAGACCCCGGTCTCTGTGACGTATGCCGAGCCCCGGTCGACCAGCCGTTGTACCTGGCCGATGATCTCGGGGATGTGGGTGGTGGCCCGGGCATAGTAACTGACCGCATCGATCCCGAGGGACTTCATGTCCCGGAGGTATTCGGTCTCGAATTTGCGGGCAAGGGCGCTCTGGGAGACACCCTCTTCTTTAGCGCGGTTGATGATCTTGTCGTCGACGTCGGTGATGTTCTGGAGATAGAACACTTCTTTTCCGGTCCACCGGAGGTACTTTGCAAGGACGTCAAAGACGACATAGGTCCGGGCATGCCCCAGGTGAGAGTAATCGTATACCGTCGGGCCGCAGACAAAGAGCGCGACCCGGTCAGGGTGAAGCGTCTCAAGCGGTTCAACGGTTCGTGATAATGTGCTGTACAGTTTCATGGCAGTGATCCTCTTTTTTTGACGCCGGCGGAGGGAGTCGAACCCCCAGACATTCGCTCTGCAGGCGAAGGCATTTGCCGCTCTGCCACACCGGCCCTTATCTCTTTAGTGTTTTTTGGATCACTGTTCTCGTCCCGCGATGCTGCCGGGCACCCGGCATTCACGGTCTATGATCTCTCAATCCCGTTTACCTCCTCATCGTCTGTCTCCTTTAATGTTGGGGTGGGTTTCTTTTAGAACGGTGGCTCTCATGGTTGTTCTCCTGTCAGATGGCATCAAATGCCTGCCCGAGATCCGCGATGAGATCTTCGGAGTTCTCGATACCTGCCGAGACCCGGATAAGCGAGTCTTTCACGCCCACCTTCTCCCGCTCCTTTTTCGGGACCGAGGCATGGGTCATCGTCGCCGGGTGCTCGATGAGCGACTCGACCCCCCCGAGGCTCTCGGCAAGGGCAAACAGCCGGAGGGCACGGAGAAACTTCAGTGCCGCAGGTTTTCCCCCCTTGATCTCAAACGAGATCATGCCGGAGAACCCATCCATCTGCTTTTTTGCAAGCGCATACTGGGGATGGGACCGGAGCCCCGGGTAGTGAACCGCGCTGACCTTCTCATGCCCTTCGAGGTACTTGGCGAGAGTAAGGGCATTTTTCTGGTGCCGCTCCATGCGGAGGGCGAGCGTTTTGATGCCCCGGGCGACAAGGAAACTGTCGAACGGCGAGAGGATCGCTCCTGCGGCGTTCTGGTTGTACCGGATCTTCTGGTACAGGGCCTCGTCGGAGAGCATGACTGCCCCTCCCACGGAATCAGAATGTCCGTTGATGTACTTGGTCGTGCTGTGGACGACGATATCGGCGCCGAGCGCGAGCGGGTGCTGGAAGTACGGGCTCGCAAACGTGTTGTCGACGATGACCGGGATCCCCTGTTCGTGGGCGACTTTCGCAATCCCACGGATGTCGCAGAGCCGTATTAAGGGGTTCGTCGGGGTCTCCAGCCAGACAAACCGGGTGTTTTTGCGCAGGGCTGATGCGACGTTCTCTGTTTCACGTGCGTCCACGTAGGAGAATTTTATCCCGAAGTTCTCCTGAAACACGTGGTTAAAGAGCCTTCGTGTGCCTCCGTAGAGGTCATCGAACGCGACCACATGGTCGTCCTTTTTTAAGAGGGTCAGGGCCACGGTCGTCTCCGCAGCAAGCCCCGACGAAAAGGCAAGCCCGAATTTCGCGCCCTCGATGGCCGCGAGCTTCTTCTCCAGCGCATCGCGTGTCGGGTTCCCGCTTCGGGAATACTCGTAGCCTCCGGTCGGTTTTGCCACGTCCCTACGGGCGAATGTTGAGGCGAGGTGGATGGGGATCACGACATCCCCTGATCCTCCTTCCAAGAGGACCGGCTCCTCCCCGGCGTGCACTGCGGCGGTCTCAAACTTCATCAGATCACATCCGCAAAGCCGTTTGCTTTCATCCATTCATCGTTGAAGATCGTGGTGAGGTAATTACGGCCGGTATCCGGCAGCAGCACCACGAGCAGGTCATCCTTCTTGAGGTCTTTTGCCACCTGTGCGGCGGCAAAGACCGATGCCCCTGCCGTCCCGCCGACAAGGATGCCCTCCTCACGGGCGAGTCTCCGGGTCATCCGGAATGCATCCGCATCGTTGACGACGATAATGTCGTCTACGACCTTGAGATCGACGGTCGAGGGGATAAAGTCCTCCCCGGTTCCCTCGACCTTGTACGGGTGGCTCTCGGGAGTAGTCCCGTAGAAGACGTGGTGGTAGATCGAGCCCTCAGGGTCGACCCCGATAATCTTGATGTCCGGGTTCTTTGCCTTGAGGTACCGTGCAGTGCCGGAGATCGTCCCCCCGGTCCCGATCCCGGCGACAAAGTGCGTGATCTCCCCGTCGGTATCCTTCCAGATCTCCGGGCCGGTCGAGGCAAAGTGGGCAGCAGGGTTGTTCTGGTTTGCGAACTGGTTGGGGACAAAGGCCCCGGGGGTCTCGCGGGCGACTTTTTCTGCCACCTTGTAATAGCTCCGCTCGTCTTCGGGCGGAACGTTCGTCGGCGTCCTGATCACCGTCGCCCCGTAGGCTTTCAGGAGGAACTCTTTGTCCCTGCTCATCTTTTCAGGCATCGTAAAGACGGTCTTATACCCCCGTGATGCCGCAAAGATCGCAAGGCCTACACCGGTGTTACCCGAAGTGGGTTCGACCACGGTCCCTCCCGCCTTGATCTGCCCTTCTTTTTCGGCAGCAAGGAGCATCGCCTTTGCGATCCGGTCCTTGGCGCTTCCCCCCGGGTTGAAACTCTCCGCCTTTGCAAGGACGAGGGGTTGTGTCCCGGGCTGGAGCACGCGGTGCAGCCGGACAAGGGGGGTGCTGCCGATGGTATCGATGATATTTTCATAGAATCGCATGAGCGATCATCTCCTTTTCATGTCAGATTTTTATCGGGCGGTACGATGGAATGCCGGACTGATCTCAGGGCGTCGCGGTCAGAACAGACCTGCGCCTTAAAATGCCGGCAGCAGAATTATCGTATCAGCAGCGACACGGGAAAAAAATGCTTTCAAAAGAGGGAAAAACCTGTTTTGGCACCTGATGGAACATACCAGACTGCCGCATACGCCGCATTTCCGTGGTCTGTGACATCGTGTCCATTTCCGGGTTTTCTCCTGACTGATGTTTGTCGATGATTTATCGTATGATACTTGTGCGTGACAACGTTACCTGTTATCCCATAAAACTGTTCAGGTAGCGGTAAAATCTGCCCGAACTTTTTGTCGGGGGCAAAATCCCCATCCGGGGCACCCCGCCGAATTTTCCCCCAGGATGAGTGGGTTGGATAAAAAAATTACCGGGACCGGTCCCTTGCCAGCAGCGCCGCAGCCGATGCAAAGGCGATCTGGTTCTGGACCTGGATTCCTTCAGAGAAGGATTCCAGGGATTCGGGAACGGATTTTCCCGGGCACTGGAACCCGAGCTCCGTGCATGAGGGAAGGAAATGCCAGTACAGGACGTTCTGCCTGAACCGGGCAGAGTCCCGGAAAAACCCGAACCCGTTTGTCCCGAGGGTCATAACTGTTCTGCCTCCTTTACTGCATACTCCGAAAAGACAGGATTTGATGAGTAATCATAGAAGTGTACGAGGGAGCAGACAGCGTTCATGTGGGCACGGGCCCGTTCGAGCCGGCTGATCATCTGGCAGGTATCGAGATACAGTTCTGCCAGGTCTTCTTTGGTGCCATACGATGCGTCCTCCTGCAGGTTAGCCGCATGCTGGAAGAAGAACCGATCGTGCAGGTGCAGGTGGGTCCTCGCAGCAGCCGCTACCCTGTCAAGCTCGTCAATCTCGGTGACGATAGTGGACAGGTTGGCGAGAATCTTCTCCCGGTATTCCCGGCGGTTCTCGCGGTCTATGATGGTCTGCATGGTTAGTATAAAGTCAACTCATATGCATATAAAGCATAATTTATGGGCAAAAAACATACAATATAATTACCAAAGGTAATAAAAATCACTGTTTTTCAGGAAAGAGGAACTGGTAATATCCGGTATT
>JBEKTA010000089.1:0-6422 GCA_049516515.1 Methanoregula sp.
GCAGGCCTACTACGAAGCGCACAAGCAGGAGTACGCAGATGGAAAATATCCATCCAAGCGTATTCACGCGTGTCAGGCTCTTGTAGGCTCCCTTTATTTTTTCCAGTTTTCCTGGTACCATGCATCGATGGACTCAAACATCCCGGTCGCTTCTGCAATCCGGACCGCAATGAGATGCCAGCAGGGTTTTTGCCGGAAGGCGAAATCCCGGCAGGTGCAGACATTTTCAGAGACCACGTGTTCGCCGGTCGACCCGGTGACGACAAAAAAATCAAGATATTTTTTTACGAGGTGATGGTCGATCGCGTCGAGTGCCTTTGTGCCCCTCATCCCGAACTCAGCGACAATACCGGCCCGGAGTGCGTCATCCAGTGCTTTTCTCTCACACAGCTGCTGCCAGATATCGTTCATGGGCAGACAGACAGGAGCGGTGGGTCGTCGATATACTGCCAGCCCCGCTGTGCAGAAAGACGCTTCATGGCCGGCGCTTCGAGCGCATAGTGAGTCGACTCAATACAGGGAAGCGGGGCGGCCCGGGCCACTGAATGTTTCATCTCGGCCGAGAGAAACGCATCGGCGCCGAGCTGCCGTGCTTCGGCCATGAGGAAGAGATCAAAACCGCTGCCCGCGACAACCGCAAGCCGACGGCACGATGAGAGGGTTCCCCAGACCCGGAGATTCCCGCCCAGACGCCGTGAGATTTCGGGGAGTGGGAGCGTGCAGGTGCCGATCGCGCCAAGGGACATCGGCTCGCACTCTGAGAGCCCGAGAAGTTCGGAGAGCGCATCGTTGACCCCGCCGGCCGCGTGATCGAAGTTTGTGTGCATCACGTACACGTTCAGGCCCCCCATGAGGATATCCTTCATCAGGGAAGCGGTGGGCCCGGTAATCGCGGTGAGCGGTGTCCATATCGGCGTGTGGTGGACGACGAGCATGTCTGCACCGGATGCGACGGCCTGCCGGACTACGGCAGGTGTTGCATCCAGCGCACAGCAGACGTTCTCGATCTCCGGTCTTCCTTCCACCACGAGACCTATCCTTCCGGCATCAAACTCTTCGGCAAGGGCCGGGGGGGCAAGTGCTTCCATCTCTTCTGCAAAGGCACGCATGTGCATATATAAGGAGTATCGCTGGACGGGGATATATACCATTTATTACTTCGGATAATAACAGTGAGTTTTAATATTCATAAAACGACATTCCCGGCCATGCACAAGTCCATCGAACAGATCAACGAGCGCATCCGTGACGGCAGTGCCCGTGTCGTCACCGCAGAGGAGATGCCCGGTCTCGTTGACGAGTTGGGTGAAGAGGGCGCGCTCAAGGAAGTCGATGTTGTTACCACCGGGACGTTCGGTGCAATGTGTTCCTCGGGTGCGTTTTTGAATTTCGGGCATTCGGAACCGCCCATCCGGATGGAGCGGATCTGGCTCAACGATGTCGAGGCCTACGGCGGACTTGCTGCGGTCGATACCTATATCGGCGCGACCCAGCAGTCGGATACGCTCGAAGAGCAGTACGGCGGCGCGCACGTGCTCGAGGATCTGGTCTCGGGAAAATCAGTCGAGCTGCGGGCAACCTCCCGGGGCACCGACTGTTACCCGCGCAGGACGATCACGACCGAACTGCTTCTCGAAAACCTTAATCAGGCGATCATGTGCAACCCGAGGAACGCGTACCAGCGGTACAATGCGGCGACAAACACGACCGACCGGCTCCTGCACACCTACATGGGAACGCTCCTTCCGAACTCCGGGAATATCACCTACTCGGGAGCGGGCGTGTTAAACCCGATCTCAAACGACCCGAAACTCCGGCTGATCGGAAGCGGCGTCCCGATCTTTTTGTGTGGCGCACAGGGTATGGTGATCGGGGAAGGGACGCAACACTCACCGGGCGGGGGTTTCGGGACACTGATGGTCACGGGGAACTTAAAAGAGATGTCGTCCGAGTACCTCCGCGCCGCGACCATGACTGGTTACGGTGTCACGCTCTACGTGGGGCTCGGGGTGCCGCTGCCGGTACTTGATATTGACGTGGTCCGGGCAACGGCGGTCCGGGACGCAGATATCTCGGTCGACCTGATCGATTACGGCGTACCGAGCCGCAACCGGCCCCTGATCCGGAGCGTGACCTATGAGGAACTGCGATCGGGGTCTGTTGAGATCAACGGCGAGCAGGTGCGGACCTCGTCGCTGTCGAGCTATCGCCGGGCACGTAAAGTTGCTGAAGAACTCAAATCCTGGATCGGGAAGGGTGCCATGCAGCTTGCACTGCCCACCCGTCCCATCGACAATACCAAAAAAGTGCACCCGATGCACGAGACCAGAAAAGGCCCCCGCGTGATGGACATCATGGACCGGCAGGTCGTGAGCGTCGGGGAGTCAGAAGAGATCCGTGCGGCAGCGCAGAAACTTCTCAAGGGTGAGACCAATCACCTGCCGGTCATCGGGAAGGAGGGGAGACTCGTGGGTATCGTGACCACGTTCGATATCTCAAAGGCCGTTGCAAACCCCGGCAAGGCCGGCACCGTGGGCGACATCATGAAAAAGAAAGTGGTGACGACCACGACCGATGAGGCTGTCGATATTGCGGTCAGGAAACTTGAGCAGAACAACATCAGCGCACTGCCGGTTGTTGACAAGGACCGGCACGTGATCGGGATGCTTACCGCTATCAATCTCGGGAAACTCTTTGGCGGGAGGTGGCTGAAATGAAACTGCTCGTGAACTTTTCCCGGGGGAAGGGGAGCGCCCCGATCATTGCGCAGGCAGTAAAGGATACCGGTGTCCTCATCAATGTCGAACGTGCCGTGATCGATTCGTCTGAGGGCGAGGCACTCATCGAAGTGCCCGACGACCAGTGCCAGCTGATCCGGACAACCATGACCCGGCTCGGGGCGACCGTGCGACTGCTCGAACACGGGATCAACTTCAACACGAGCGAGTGCGTGGATTGCGGTGCCTGTATCTCAATCTGCCCCCGCGAGGTCTTCTCGTTCGACAACGAGTGGAAACTCACCATTGTTGAAGACCGGTGCGTGCTCTGCGGCAAATGCGTAGACGCGTGCCCGCACAAGGCGCTGTCATTACCCATATGATCCGCGAGCCGTTCCGGTTCCGCGAGACCTTTGCGGCGATCCTCGCAGAGACACCCGCTCATGCGGCAGCGGCAAAGGAAGGCATGATCGCCGCCCGGCAGGTGCTCGAGGGCTATATCGCCCGCGACCCTTTTTTTGCAAGTACCTTTTCTCCCTACGAACCGAATACGGACGAGCCCCTGATCCGACACATGGCGGCCGCTGCCGCAGACGCCGGCGTCGGGCCCATGGCGACCGTGGCAGGCGCCATTGCTGCCGCCGGGATCGATGCCATGATTGACGCAGGTGCCCGGTTCGGGGTGATCGATAACGGAGGGGATATTGCACTTGTCAGCGACCGGGAGGTGAGAGTGGGCGTGCATGCCGGGACCGCCCCGCTCTCGGACAGGATCGCCTTTGTCGTCCCGCCGCACAACAAACCTTTCGGGATCTGCACATCGTCTGCCACGGTCGGCCCGTCCATCTCGTTTGGTATCGCGGACGCGGTTACGATCTTCGCACCCGATCCCCTGCTCGCCGATGCGTGGGCAACCGCGGTCTGCAACCAGATACGCCCGGACGACCGGAGTGTCCTTAACCAGATCGACCCTGAAAGGGTGCAGGGTGTCTTTGCGATTATGGGAAAAACGGTAATAAAATGGGGTGTCGTCCCCCCCGTTGTCCCAGCCCGGGTGGACGAACAGCTGATAAGTGCGGGCGACCGGTTATAGCGTCGATTCGATATAGGACTGGCTGTCGGCAACCGCACTCGCGCCGGAAAATGTTTTCAGCGGGTCTTTCCCGTCAGTAACGATAATCACAGGTATGTTGTTTTTTACGAGGAATACCCGGGTCAGCAATTCGATCTCATCGATAGCAACCCCCTCAACAAGCGACGATGCAGGTTCAAGTTCGAGTCGCTCCCGCACCAGTTCGTCCGGCACGGTGCGGAAGAAATAATAGAATACCTGCCACGCGTTCAGGAGATCTGATACAAGGAGTTCGTTTCTCACCGGCCCGGGAAGGGTCTCCAGCCGGCGCATGAGTGCATCCTCGTCCTCGCCGCTTTCATCGAGCAGGCAGTCTGCGATCCTGACCAGTTCGGGAAATGACGGCGCGGGAGTTTCTGTATCCATGGGATCAGGGTCGGCGGGAGAGAACAAAAAGAGTGCCGTAGAGGCCGGTCAAAAATCATGTGGGCAATAAACTATAATCAGGCCGGGCGGGAATGATTACTGGTGAAAGAAGAGGACGCCGACTGGCTGATCTACCATCTCATCGCGCAGAAGAGCACGGTTACTGCGGAAGAACTGGTACAAGAGAGCGGTCTTGACGCAGCAGCCGTTGCCGCGTCGCTCGCCCGGCTCGACCATAATCTCCTCATCAACCGGACCGGTTCGAAGTGCCGGGTGCTCTCTATCGGCGAGGCACTCATAAAATGCCAGGCAAAATACGATAATGAGCTTCCGTACGTTATCGAAGATGGCGTGATAAAAGCAAGGAAGAAGTAACTATGACGGGAAAGGAAGTTGCGATACTCCGGATCGGCCACCGGCCCGAGCGTGACCAGCGGGTAACCACCCACGTTGCGCTGACCGGCCGGGCGCTCGGCGCTTCGGGCATGTTTCTTGCCGCAAGCGACAAAGGCGTGGTCGAGAGCGTCCATGACGTGGCAGACCGGTGGGGCGGGAAATTTTTCTGTGAGGATAACGTCAAGTGGCGTGCCTGCATCAGGGACTGGAAGGCTGCCGGGGGAAAAGTTGTCCACCTCACGATGTACGGGATCAACCTGCCCGATATCATCGGTGAGATCCGCCCCTGCGAGAAACTTCTTGTGGTGGTGGGGGCGGAGAAAGTGCCCGGCGAGATGTACGGCCTTGCGGA
Source organism: Methanoregula sp. (assembly GCA_049516515.1). Classification (GTDB taxonomy): domain Archaea; phylum Halobacteriota; class Methanomicrobia; order Methanomicrobiales; family Methanospirillaceae; genus Methanoregula. Next base: position 4,964 of record JBEKTA010000089.1, read on the forward strand.
CTATAATGTTGCCGTGACCGGCCAGCCCCATTCGGAGATCTCAAGCCTCGCGCTCTTTTTGGATCATCTCTATGAGGGAACGGAATTCTCCCATCAGTTCCCTGATGCGAAGATCCGGATCGTCCCGTCAAAGGCCGGGAAGCAGACGGAGGAGTTGTGAGAGGCCGGGTCCTCGTTGCCGGGTTTTCCACGCGCCATGTGGCGCAGTCGGCTGCACGGGCCGGCTATGAAGTCTGTGCGGTTGACCATTTCTGCGACCAGGACCTGTTCTGGTACACCCGGGACCGGATGAAGTTTGAGGACCTTTCCGACCTTCCCGAGACCGTAGACCGGATGTGCCGCAACTATTCGTTTGATCTTGTGATTGCAACATCAGGTGCCGAAGACCTCACGTTCCCGATCCCATTGTGCGGCACTCCCCGGGACAAGGTGGGCCGGTTCCTTGACAAACTGGATATGCAGCACTTTTTTGAGGATCTTAAGGTGCCGGTTCCCCGTATTGCTGCGGATGGGGAATACCCGGTGATGGCAAAGCCGCGCCGGGGCGCGGGCGGGTGGCGCAACGCGATACTTCACGATGCCCACGAGGAAACACAGTGGGCATCCCTGTACCCGGACATTCCCTATATCCGCCAGCAGGTGGCAGAGGGGATCCCCGCAAGTGTCTGCTGCGTGGCAAACGGCGATAATGCCCGGGCGATTGCCGTAAACGAACAGCTGCTTCGGGGAGACGGCGAATCCGCGTTCGGGTTCTCTGGTTCAATTACTCCCTTTGACCATCCTCTCTGCGGCGAGATGGTTGCCCTTGCTGAAAAAATCGCCGGGGCGAGCGGCTGCACGGGCACTCTTGGCATTGATTTTGTGATCGGTCACGATACGCCCTGTGTAATCGAGGTCAACCCCCGGTTTCAGGGGACTGTTGACACGGTGGAGATGGCCTGCGGGTGCAGCCTGTTCCAGTATCATGTCAATGCCTGCGCGGGGACGCTGCCGGAAGTGCCGGAAGTGCCGGCAATGCAGGAATATGCAGCGCGGCGCATCATTTTTGCAGACCGGGACATGACCCTGAAAGCAGATCTCAAGGATCTCGCGCCACTGGTGTCCGACATCCCGTGGCCGGGAACATTTTTTGAAGAAGAACAGGCGATCGTGAGCGTTTCCGGGACCGGTGCGACCCGAAAAGAGGCGCTTAGTACGCTGGATAAAAATATTAGCACTGTCCGACAATATATTGCCTGATGGATCCTGTGGAAGAAGTGCTCAATAATCCGGCAATGCGGTCTTACATACACCGGCTGATTGGCGACGAGGGGCTCAACCTTCTGGAAAAATTCCCCAAAGAAGGCGAGCACAGCGACGAAGATCTGGCCGCAAGTACCGGGATTAACTTAAACTCCGTGCGGCACACGCTCTATACGCTGTATGAGAGACGGCTCGCCGAATATCACAGGATCAAGAA
>JBEKTA010000090.1:0-9774 GCA_049516515.1 Methanoregula sp.
GTCCATGGTCACCAACGAAGGGATGTACAGCTGGGTCCTGGGAATTATCCTCACAAACCCGATCCTGCTTGTCCCGATAGCTGCGATCATTGCCGTGCTCGCATACTTCCTGTGGTGGAAGAGACGACTGTGATACTATAACACGGAGTGAGTCGTGGTGGAAAACATCAAGGAACTAAAAAAAACAGGAGATATCCGCGGGCTTATCCGGCTGCTCGACCACGGGAACCCAGACACCCAGTGGCGTGCGGCAGATGCCTTGGGAACAATGGGAGAACCTGCCTGTGAACCACTCATCAGGATCCTCGATTTTCCGAAGGTAAATGTCCGTCTCGGCGCAATTGAAGCGCTGGGCGATATAAAAAGTCCGCGATCAGTGGATAACCTGATAAGGAAACTCAAGGATGATACGGACAATGAAGTCCGGTGGGCTGCATCACTTGCATTGGGGCAGATCGGAGATCCGCGTGCGGTACCAGCCCTTGAGGCAGCTCTCAAAGATGAAGACCGGTATGTGAGGTTCGGGGCGGCAAAATCCCTGGAAATGCTTCACTGGGAACCTGCAGATGAAACCAGCAGGGTATATGCCCTTATTGCATTACAGGACTGGCCGGCCGTCAGGAAACTGCGGACTGCGGCAGTTCTCCCCCTCATCGATATAAACAAAGATCCAAATCCCGTAACACGAACAAATATTGTTGACCTGCTCGGGGAAATCGGCGGCCCGGATGCAAAGAAAGCCTGTGAAGGGGCGCTTTTAGACCGGGATCCCGGCGTCAGGTGGAAAGCGGTATTTGCCTGCAAACGGTGCGGTGTCGACACTGATCGCATTCCTGTAATTCTTTCAGACCGGCCGAGAACAATCCCAAACGCGTTCGGGGCAGCGATCCTGAACCTCTTTTTCTTTGGCTCCGGGTATAGTTACATCGGCAAATGGTGGGGCATTCTGGTTTTCCTGTGCTATGTGGGCATCATCATCATCATCCAGCTGAACTGGGATGTGCTGTTTCCCTACATATACACCTACCCTTTCACCGCAATATTTGCCATCCAGACCTACTACATGGTAAAACGAATGCCGGATATGTGAGGTGCTTCCAGATGTCTCTCTCTGAATTTTTCCGATCCAGAAAACCCGATATTGCTGCAATAGCACAGAAAAAGGATATTCCGGGGCTGATCAGGGCACTGCGATACCATGATGTCGATGTGCAGATGGAGGCTGCAAAATCTCTTGGAACGCTTGGTCCGGGCGCAATCGATAGATTGATCCGAGCTCTTAAGACAAAGAACAAAACGGTAAAACTTGGCATCATAGGGGCATTGTCCGAGATCGAAAGCCCGCGTTCCCTCCAGCCCCTCATCGATACACTCCGGGATGAGAACAGCGAAGTACGCTGGCAGGCGGCAATTGCACTGGGGGAGATTGGTGACGAAGCAGCAATTAAACCGCTCTCTGAAACGCTCAGGGACCCGGATAAATATGTACGGTTCGGGGCATCGATCGCTCTTACCAAGCTTGGCTGGAAACCGCTGGATTCGACGGATCGCGCATATTATTTTGCCGGTATGCAGGAATGGATGGCGGTCAGAAATATCGGGAAACCCGCCATACCCGCTCTGACAGGTCTCCTCCGCGATCATGACAGTACTGTCCGGATGAAGGTAATCGAACTCCTCGGGGATACAGGAGATAAGGACGCAATACCGGCACTCATGCAGTCTCTTGGGGACGAGAACCGGGAGGTCAGGTGGCACACGGCTCTTGTTGCGCCAAAGTGCGGGGTTGCACTTCCCTATCTGCCACGAGGACTTTCAAAGCGGCCGCAGAATACGAAAAGCCCATGGATAGCGGGTTTTCTCAATTTCCTCCTCCCGGGAACGGGATACGCATATCTCGATAAATGGTGGGGGACCCTGATATTCTCGTTCGATGAACTTTTAACGGTCTGGATTTTTAAATGGGAAGGGGATACTAACTCGTATCTCGTCCTTTTGCCGCTTTACATATTCCTTGGTGTCCATGCATGGTATATGACAACGAAAATACCGAAGGATCCGCCGTAAATTATCAAAACAAAAATCGGGGTAAATAAAAAATTCTCTGGCATCTTTACAAGGGACCAGAAAAAATTACATCGTAATACGTTATTGACGGGTATGGATTTTTTTCAAGATAAAATAAATGGAACATAAACTCCCGGCTGGATCATAATTATTTTCCCCATATCCCGTACCGGACCTGAAGGTATTTTCGGAGGGTTTTGGTACCCGCGTGATTTATCCGGTTGAACCGGTGAAATGCCCTGGTTTAACCTCCTGCCATTGTATCCAATCCGGGCTCAATACAGCCCCGATTGCCCCCCGACCCACTCAAAAGAATCCCGCATAGGGCTCCGTTTTTAAAATACCCTTAAATAAACCATATTTTGCAAATCGGACAAATTAAAACGTTTACATATTGTGTTTTGAGGTCCGATCCACGGCCCGGATGGGTTTTAGATTATTGATGAAAATAGTGACCGCCGGAACGCGAATATGAAGCGGTAAAGGAGATTATAAAGAGCTCATTTTGGACGTGTTTTGGTAAATAAAAGAATGTAATGGGCCCGATTTTCGCCATCCCCAATCGGACGATTTTACAGGCATTTTTTATATGCTCTAAGGCGAAGGATGGCGTTTCGCACAGGTTAAATAGTATGCCCGTCCCACGTACTGACTGACCAGTCAATTTACGTATAAACGAGGTGTTCCTGTGCTCTACCGTACCGTTCCAAAAACCGGCGACCGGCTTTCCATCCTCGGATTCGGGTGCATGCGTTTTCCGTCAAAGAAGCGCGGCATCGATGAAGAGCGGACAATCCAGCAGATCCGCCACGCGATCGATTCCGGTGTCAATTATTTTGACACGGCTCCCGCCTACCATTTCGGTAAAAGCGAACAGATCCTCGGACGGGCGCTCCTTGACGGCTACCGGGAGAAAGTGCGGATCGCAACCAAGCTCCCGCACTGGGAAATCCGCTCCACGGGTGACATGGACCGGATCCTCTCCCGGCAGCTCGTGACCTTACAGACCGATCACATCGACTACTACCTGCTCCACAGCATGGGTAAAGAGAGCTGGGAGAAACTGGAAAAACTCGGCGTGCTGGAATTTCTCGACCGCGCAAAACGTGAGGGGAAGATCAAAAACGCCGGGTTCTCGTTCCACGGCACTCTTGCGGCGTTCAAAGAGATCGTCGATGCGTACGACTGGCAGTTCTGCCAGATCCAGTACAATTTCCTTGACGAGAACAACCAGGCCGGGACCGAGGGGCTCAGGTATGCGGCTGGAAAAAACCTTGCGGTGATGGTCATGGAACCGCTGCGCGGCGGGAACCTTGCCGGGCCGGTGCCGGAGGAGATACAGAAGTGCTGGGACGAAGCACCGGAAAAGCGCTCGGCGGCCGAGTGGGGGCTCCGCTTTGTCTGGGACCACCCGGAGGTGACCGTCGTCCTCTCGGGCATGAATGACGAGACCCACATCGATGAGAACATCCGGGTCACCGTACGCAGCCTGCCGGCGCAAGGACCGGCCGGCACCTACTGCTGCCGGGCGGCCGGCGGTACCAGCAGCCCATGGTCGGCCAGGGGGGGCCTCATCGGCGATGTCTCCTATGCCGGGCTCTGCCGGCAGTGCGGAAAGTGCGCAAAGGCCTGCCCCCAGCACCTGCCAATCCCGCAGCTCATGAAGGATGTGAAAGCCGATATGGAGGGCGGGATGCGTATCGCAGTGCCGGTGCTCAAAGGCGGCCTGTGGTGCATGAACAAGGCAGCAAAAGTCCGCGCCTTCTTTTCAGGGGAGACGTCCCATGACTGACGCGGCTCCCCGGAATGCGCTCGTCCACCCGATCCCGCTCGGCCACGCGAATGCGTTCCTGATCAGGGGCAGCCGGCCGATCCTTGTCGATACGGGCCTGCCGGGGAATGCCCCGAAGATCCTTGCCGCCCTGCAGGCGGAGGGGTACAAGCCCTGGGACCTCGCGCTTATCATCATCACGCACGTTCACACCGATCATTTCGGGAGCGCTGCCGCCCTTGCCGGGGCAACCGGTGCGCCGGTGCTCGTCCACAGCGGCGAAGCAGATGCCCTTACCCGGGGTGAGACCCTCCCGGCGGTGCCCGCGTCGCTCCTTGGCCGCATGCTCGCCCTCATGATCGGGAAACATGCCCCGGCCCCGGGGCTCGCGATAAAACCGGTGATCCAAGTCGATACCCCGTACCGGCTCGATGCGTTCGGGACCGATGGCATCGTGATCCCGACCCCGGGCCATACCCGGGGATCGCTCTCGGTGCAGCTGGCGACCGGCGAGGTTATCATCGGCGATCTTGTCATGGGGATGCTCCCTGCGCACAAACCCCGGCTCCCCCTCTTTGCCGAGGACATGGACGCAGCAAAAAAGAGCATTCGCACGATCCTTGACGCCCGCCCGACGGTCATCTACACCGGCCACGGCGGGCCGTTTACCTGCGATCAGCTGGAGGCCCTGCTGTGAGTGGCGTGGAGGGAACCGACAAACGGGACGCGATCCTCAAAACCGCACTGGCGCTCTTTACCGGGCGGGGGTTCTATGGCACGCCGACGGCGATGATCTCCCGGGAGGCCGGGGTCGCAACCGGTACGCTCTTTTTTTATTTCAAAACAAAAGAGGAGCTGATCGACACCCTCTACCGGCAGATCAAGAGCCAGGCTGCCGCCGCACTCCGCGAAGGGGTCGACCGGGAGCCGACCGTCAAGGCAAAGATCCGTAAAGTCGGGGAGAATGCGCTCGCGTGGGCGACCACTCACCCGGACGAGTTCCGGTTCATGGAGCAGTTTGCCCATTCCCCTTTTGTCTCCACGACCGCCCATGAAGAGGGGATGTCGCATTTCCTCTTTTTGGAAGAACTGGTAAAAGACGGGGTACGGGAAGGGACCCTCAGGGAGTGCGACACCGGGCTCCTCTGTTCGGTGCTCGCCTCGTCGCTCTCCGGGCTTACGGCACGGATCATGGAATCCCCGGATCCCGGAGAGCGGGCGATCCTTGCCCGGCAGGGACTGTTATTTATCTGGAACGGCATCGCGGCGCACCCGGACGGGGAGTCCTACGAGGAAACACACGAAATATCGACAACAAAGAAAAGGAGCAGATGAGTATGAAACAGGAAGTATCCGGAGGAAACAGATGACCAACAATGTCATTGAGGCCGAGGGCCTCACGAAAGTGTATGGAGACCTGACCGCTGTCAACCACGTGAGCCTGTCGGTGGAAAAAGGGGCGCTCTACGGCCTCTTAGGCCCAAACGGCTCCGGCAAGTCGACGATGATAAAAATGCTGACCGGCCAGATCCGGCCGACTGCCGGCGCGGCAACGGTCCTTGGGATAGACGTGCAAAAAGAACCGGTCCATGTCCGGGAGCGTGTCGGGATCATCCCCGAGCAGGAGACGCCCCCGAGTTTTCTTACGGCGACCGAGTACCTGCAGTTCGTGGGCGCGATACGGAAGGTCCCCGACATCGATGAAAAGGCCGCGTGGTGGTTTGACTTCCTCGACTTTGCCGACAAGAAAGACGTGCTCTGCAAGGACCTCTCGCGGGGGACCCGTCAGAAACTGATGTTTGCGCAGGCCTTCGTCCATAAGCCGGAACTCGCCCTGATCGACGAACCGCTCATCAACTTCGACCCGATCATGCAGCACCTTGTCAAGGACTACCTCAGGGATTACGTCAAAGCCGGGAACACAATCTTCCTCTCGACCCATATCCTCGAAGTCGCCGAAGAGATCTGCTCGGGATTTGCGATCCTACACAAAGGAAACATCCTCCATGCCGGGCCCGTCGCCGATCTGACGGCAGAACACCGGCACCTTGACGAATTCTTCCTTTCGCTCGTGAAGAGTGGCAGCCATGCTTGAACTCTTTATTGCGATGGTAAAAGAAGAGTGGCGGATCCATTCGACGATGTTCGGGAGCCTCTCCTTTGCGCTCTTTCCCATTCTCATCTTCTGGATCGCGTTCATGGGCTCGTTTCTTCTGCCGCTCATGCGCCAGGCGCTGCCGGCCGGGGAACTCTCGCTCATCCTCCATGCGAACTACATGATGCTCGGCTTCATGGTGGGAGCCTTCGGCCTTCTTGGCTCCGAGGTGATGAACCGGCGGTTCGGGCAGGCAAGCCTGCTCTCCTATTCCGCACGGAGCCTGCCCCTCTCCGAGCGGTTTATCTTCGCAAATTTTGTCGTGAAGGACACGCTCTACTACTTTGTCCTCTGGGTGCTCCCGCTCGCGCTCGGCTTCCTGCTTGCCTCGCCCTTTATCGGCGTCCCCATCACCCTGCCGCTGCTCCTCGCTCTCACCCTCACGCTCTCGTTTTTGTCCGGGCTCTGTGCGGTCTTTTTCCTCTCCTCGGTCTATTCGCGCTCGAAACCTGCGCTCGCGGCGGTCCTCCTCATCCTTGCCGGGGCTGCCGGGGCACTTGCCCTTATTACCGGGCAGAACCCGGCCCGGTTCTATCCCCCGCTGCACCTGTTCCTTGCCTTCTCATGGACCGGTCTCGTCCTCTCCTGTGCGGCAATTGCCATCCTTTTCACTGTCTCGATCTGGCTCTTCTCCCCTGAATCCACCGATGCGACAAAACACCACAGGAGCCTGCTTGTGCCGCTTGCAAAAAAACTCTCGATCTTTCCGAGCCCGCCCCTTGCAGCAAAGGATCTTATCGACATGTACCGGAGCGGCGGCATGGTCGGCCAGACGCTCTTCTCATTCCTGATCCCGCTTGTTGTGATCTGGTTCTTCCTTTCGCTCCTCTCAGGATACCTGCCCACCTATGGCGTGCTCCTTGAGTTTGCCCTTGTCACGGGCGTGATCGCCTCGACCATGTACACGTGGATCACGATGTTTGACACGTTCGGGGCCTATGCCTGCCTGCCGGTCAGCGTCCGCACGCTCATTAAAAGCAAGATCGTGAGTTTTTCCGCCCTCCAGATCATCCCGGCGCTCTTCATTGCGGCAGTTGCCGTGCTCTCCGGGCAGGCAGTCTACCTTGTGCCGGCTGTCGTGCTCTGCCTCTCGGTCTCGTTCTACAGCCTCGGGATCACGGTCTGGCTGACCGGCCTTTCGCCGAGCGTTCTTGTATACGATGTCAGGGTCATGATCACGTACCTTGCCCTGACCGGCGCCGCCCTTATCGTCCTCTCTGCGGTCGTATTTGCTGCACCGTTTGCCGCACTTGGCGCAGTCCTCCTTTTGATCCCTGCGGTCTTCTTTGCCAGGCTCGGCTTTGCGAAGTGGGACGCCCGCGAGCAGCCGGGGTTCTGATCCCCTTTTTTTAAAGAGCAGGCACCTTTTCGCTCAAGGGAATCTTTGTATCATCTGCCGACAGATACCAGCATAATGACGTTTCCCGCGACCCTGTCACGCACCGAGCGGATCCTGCTCTGCATTGCCCTTGTTGTAATTATTATTCTTGGTATCAGGACAGCCGGGTCGGTCATAACGATTGTCCTTGTTGCGCTGATCCTCACGCTTCTTCTCTACCCGGCAACCCGCTGGCTGCGCACAAAAGGCCTCCCGGCACCTGCCGCCGTCGGGGTCGTGACGGTTATCGCCGCGCTGTGTATCGCCTTGATTGTGGTCCTGACCATCTCGTCGTTTAACATGATCATCGCCGACATGCCGCAGTACCAGGACGATCTTGCGTTACGGCTCGGGGATGTCACCGCATTTTTCAGCGCTCACGGTTTTGACATCGGGCAATTCTTCTCTGCCACGCCGGACCTCGGGAACATTATCCCGGCCCTGCTCTCGTCGCTTATGAACCTCGGCGGGGCACTTATGGATATCTTTTTTATCGCGGTAACGACGTTTTTCATGCTGCTCGAAGCACCACGGCTGATTGAACGGGTCGAATCGATACTGCACAGCGAGCCGGAAAAGCTCCGTCACCTCTCCCGGATGAGCGGCTTTGTGATCGATTTCATTGTCGTCCGCACCGAGACCAACCTCGTCCATGGCCTGCTCTTTGGCGGAGTGCTCGCCATCATGGGCGTGCATGCCGCGATCCTCTGGGGGATCCTGACCTTTATCCTCGGCTACATCCCGTACTTCGGCCTTGTCATCGCGGCGATCCCCGCCATCTTCTTTGCCTGGCTCCAGTTCGGGCTCTGGGGGGCAATCGCGGTCATCGTGCTTGTCTGCATCCTCAACCTGATCGTAGAGAACCCGGTCTTTTCCTGGCTTGCGGCACGGAAATTCGAGATCCCGGCGCTTGTTGTCATCCTCTCGGTCATCTTCTGGGGCTGGCTGCTCGGGCTTGCCGGCATGCTCTTTGCCGTTCCCTTTACGCTGATGCTCATGACCCTCTTCCAGTTCAGCGACGAGCTCCGCTGGATCAACACGCTCCTCGGTGTCGGGAGCCTGTTTGGGGAGAGCGGGACCGGTGCAGATCCGGGGCCGGATAAGGAAACCTGAATCCGGCCCGGGTGACCAGTTCAGGGTTTTTGAGGATTTCCTAAAAAACGAAGAGTCGGTAATTTTTTAGGAACCGGCTCATAATACCGGGTATGCTATCCCGGGAAGAACAACAGGAATATACCGATTTTATTGAAAAACAACTGCAGGACTTTTCCCTGGTCACGAAAATACATAAAAAGATCAGAAACCTGTTTATCAGCCGTTCGAAAATGAACGATCTCCGCGGACGTTTTATCCAGAAGACTAAGCCGGTTTTTGCGGATTACATAAAAAAATCCGGAAATGACGATTTCATGGCAGACCTGCAGATCCGGTATTTTGAGAAACGGATCCGGACGCTGCCCCGGGACACGCTGATCCGGTTATATGAAGAATATAATATGATCAACCGGGTTAAATCCGATACGGTCAGGGAAAAACTGCTGAACTATTTTTACCATTCCCTTAACCTGTCGTACAGCATGAATGGCTGGTTCCTTCATCTCTATGCAGAGGAATTAAAAAAGAAACTGTAAACCGGGATATTTTTGGGCATAGCCCGCCCTGTATAATTATGGACCCGGTATAGACTAAAGAAATTATATATTTTTACCAAAAGAGTCCCAAAATGAGGTTGAATTTTTAAAAGAAAGCCTAAGGCGAGATTCGAACTCGCGACTTCCTCCTTACCAAGGAGGTACTCTACCGGGCTGAGTCACTTAGGCAGATTGCCTAGATACATTGTAGGTTTACCTTATAAAATATTGCGGAAACCTTCGGGATTTTTCCCGCAAAATGCCCCAATCCGGGTTCACCCGCAGGAGGATAGTACCTGTTACAGCAGTTTTTTTGGCGTGTGCAGGCTCCAGACTTGCGTCAGAGAAATGGGTATGAACAGATCCAGCTGACCTGAGTGAACGATAAGGATCCTGCGTCGCGATGGACTCTGCCGCATCCGAAGGGGTGCCCCCGCAGCGGATCAGTAAGGTAAAACCGCCCTCGCCCCGCCGTGACCTTGAGGAGCCTTCAGGACGGGGAACCCTCGCATATTTTAACGAGACATGATCTGAACACCAGTGGTGCACTCCACTCAGATCCATCCGGGAAAAAGATTATTGTTTCATCCGGACTTCGAGCTGCGGGAAGGGGATCTCGATACCTTCCACCGCGAACCGGGCGGCGATCCGGACGTTGATGGCATCTTTTACCTCGTCCGGGATATTGTAGGCCTTAGCCCAGACATAGATCACAAATTTCAGGCTTGAATCTCCGAACTCCTGGAAGAAGACCTTTGGCACCGGCTCTTCG
>JBEKTA010000091.1:0-6184 GCA_049516515.1 Methanoregula sp.
CCGCTGGAACAAGGCGACCTGAACTGTACGGCTGACCGTCTTCGGATCTTCTGGTTTGGCGATGCTGACCTGCGCCGGCGCATTGGCCTGTTCGCGACCATGGCACTCTTCGCCACCGCGTTTGAAGCGGGTCGGCCGAGCGCCGTTAAGATCGGCGCCGCGATTGGTAAAAATGCCGGTGATGCGGACAGTTCTTCCACGGTCGCATACCCGGTACCATCAAGGATATGCGGCTCGATATATTTTAGGATCAGCGCAGGAAGGCCGCAGAGAATCACGTCTCCCTCCGCGGCTGACAGTGCTTCCCCAATCCGGCCCCCGACGAGCACGACCTCGTGATCGGGAAAGTGCAGGCGCGAGTACCGGAGCCCGACCCGGCCGGTCGTGAGGACGACATTTTTTGTACCGGCGACCCGTGCCTGCACCGATTCTTCGAGGTGATCGTCCCATGGTTCAACAAGCCCGGTCGACCCGAGCACCGAGATCCCGCCCTCAACCCCGACCCGGGGGTTCAGGGTTTTTCCTGCGATGCGTGTACCCTCTGGAATAAAGAGCGTGACCGTGGCGCCAGAAAGGCCGGTATCGCTGATGGCCTCCTGCATGGATGCAAGGATACAGGCAAGCGGGGCATCGCTGATCGCGGGAGCACCTTTTTTGTACCGTGGCGTGTCCCGGGCGAAGCGGCCAATGCCGGGTCCCGGTACGAGGGCAAGCCCGTCCGGGGCAGAGACTGCATCAGCCACAAATTCGATACCTGCCGTCACATCTGAAGGATAGTCGCCGGCATACTTCCCGCACGACGCGTGGCCCGCATGGGCGGTCACCGGGACACCGGCCACAAGACCGCAGGGAAGACGGATGGTGACTTCCGATACGTCATGGTCCAGCGAAAGGATCGCCGCTTTGCATGCGGCAGCGGCCGTGGTCCCGGTCGTGTACCCGCGCCGGAGAATGGTACCCGATGCAGTAAGGATGGCAAAACCCCGTGCGACAGGGTCGAGTTCCCGCGGATCCGGTACTTTCTCCTGCCAGCCGTCAGGGTACAGAAAACCAGTGACCGGGTCCCTCATGACGCAGATTCCCCAATGAGAATCGTGATGCATTCGTTGATGGCTGCTACCGCGACCGGCGTGCCGCCCCGGGTCCCTTCGGTTGAAATCGACGGGATATCAAGACTGCGGAGGACGGCCTTTGACTCTGCCGCGTTGACAAACCCCACCGGTGCGCCAATCACGACCGCAGGCCGGATGCCTTCGCGGATCATCCCACAGACCGTGAGCAGGGCAGAGGGGGCGTTCCCGATGACGATAATTGAACCGGCCAGCTGGTCTTTGAGCGCGATAAACCCGGCAGAACTCCTCGTGATCCCTTTCTCCCGGGCAATTTCCCCGCCGAAGTCGAGGGCGCAGAGGATTTTCGAGTTATGCCCTTTTTTCTGGATACCCACCTGCACCATCCGGATATCGGTAATGATGTGGGCGCCGGCTTTGAGCGCCGCCAGTGTAGCAGGCACAGGAGCATCGTTGAACCTCAACAGGCCAGCCATCGCGAAATCGCCGACCGCAACCGAGCACCGCTGGCGCACCCGGTCCTCGGGCGTTTCGTTTCCCACCATCTTTCGGGCAAGCGTGCGCGAGGTCTTTGAAATCGCGTAGGCCTCCGGGGTGGTTGCGCCCGGGTCAATATACGTATTTGTGCTGGTATCCGCGTGGTGTGATGATTCCTTTGACATTGTTTCCCATCCTCCATATCCGGCTCTCGCTTCCGCCGATGATAACCGTCGTATGCATATCGATCTGATCGATGACGCTCTCAATTTCCCCCAGTGTCGTTATCACCGGGTCTGCCTGTCCTTCGCGCAGGGCATTTTTTATGACCGCGACCGGCACGGTTGTCGGGTAGTATTTCCGGGCGTGTTCAATGGCAAGTGCGAAGTTGTGCGGCCGGCCGTGACTGCGGGGGTTGTAGATCACGACCGGGATCCCGACCGAAAAAACGGCATCGAGGCGCTTTTCGATCACTTCAAGCGGCGTGAGCAGGTCAGAGAGGCTGATGACCGCAAAATCGCCGGAGAGGGGCGACCCCACAAGCGAGGCACCGGCATTTGCCGCGGTCACGCCCGGGACTACCTCCACCGGGATTATCGCACCCGAATGCTCGAGCACTTCAAGGACGATACCGGCCATGCCGTACACTCCTGCATCTCCGCCGGAGACGATTGCAACCTTGTGGGACTGTGCAAGTTCGATCGCTTTTTTCGCCCGCTCGACCTCTTTACCCATCGAGCTCCGGATCACCTGTTTCCCGGCAAGCAGGGATTCGAGCGGTTCGAGGTAACTGTCGTTCCCGATCACGTAGTCCGCTCCAGAGATCGCGTCGATCGCACGGCCGGTCATGTACTCCTTTTGTCCCGGCCCGACCCCGACAATCCAGAGGCCATTTACTCCATCCTCATCGGGCAATGGCAATGGTCACCTTCCCAAATACTTTCTTTTTCATTATGAGTTCCCGGTATTTACTGGCTGCAAGCGCACACGGTTCGGCGACCCCGACAAGGCCGATCTTTTTTGCCTTCGAGGGTGTGGTAGTGATCTGTGCGTTAACAGTATCATCATCAAGGAATATTAAGTTGGCAGGGATTGCGGCAATCCCATCAATGAGGCCGGACTCGCCGCATTTTTTTGCCGTGGTCGCAAAGACCATCACATTTGTTTGCGGGATGCCGGCTTCTGCCAGCGCTGCACGAACAGCCGCTGTCACTTCTTCTGCCGTCACTCCTTTCCGGCAGCCGATCCCGATAACAAAATCTCCTTTGTGCACGAGGATTGAAACGTCGGGGCTGGTAATCACGATCCCGGGACCGGGCACAGAGTATATCTTTGTGGTGCCGTCAAGTATCCCGGCATTGACCGCCCGGGTCGAGTCGCGGTTGACAATATCGCAGTTTGTCCGGCCGGCAATGGCTTCTACGGAATCAAGGCCGGTTGCCTCCGTTGCCGTGGAGATCACTGGGACAAGGCCGAGGCCGGCAAGTTCGTTTGCGAGCTCGTTTGCCCCGTGGTGGCCCCCGAGCAGCGGGACCGCGTACGAGAAATCCGGGGTGACAACAACGACCGCCGGGTCGGTCCATTTGTCCCTGATGAGCGGGGCGATGCCGCGTACCACGATCCCCATCGACATCAGCGCGACAATACGGCGGGCCACAGGAAAAACCTCGGTAAAAATCCCGGCCCGGTATTCCAGCACATCAGCATCCAGGAATTCTGCAATCCGCTGTGCATCCGGTAAAAACCGGGGCAGGGCAATTACCACGGTGTCTTTCATGAGTAGAGGTATGATTTGATGTGGCCTTTCTTCACATCTCCCACGACGCCACCGATGAGGAGAAGCGCTGTATGTTCGATCCCGGCGGCCTGCGCCTTTGCCGCGATATCAGAAACGGTGCCCCGGACGATCTTCTGGTCTGGCCACGAGGCGTGGTAGACCACGGCGGCCGGCGTATCTGAAGGACATGCGAGTTTATTTGTTATCTCGCCGAGTTTTTCCGTGCCAAGGAAGACGACCATGGTCGAATTGAGGCGCGAGAATTCCCCGATCTGATCCACCTTGAGAGTTTTTCCTGCCGGCCTCGTGACAATTACCGATTCCGAGACGCCCCGGAGCGTGAGCTGGGTCTTGAGCGCTGCTGCCGCTGCAAAAAGGGACGAGACCCCGGGCACGACCTCAACTGCGATGCCCCGCTCTTCGAGTTTCTCGATCTGCTCGACAATCGCACCATAGAGAGACGGGTCGCCCGAGTGGAGCCTGACAACAGTTTTCCCGGTGGCTGCGTGCCGCACCATCGTGTCGACCATCTCGTCGAGGTGCATGCCCCAGCTGTCGAGTTTTATTGCCGCACCGGATTCTGCGACCAGCACCGGGTTGACAAGCGATCCGGCATAGATCAGGACATCGGCATCCTGTACGAGCCGGTGTCCTTTGACCGTGATCAGTTCCGGGTCACCGGGGCCGGCGCCCACGAACCAAACTTTTGCCCACGGAGTATTTCCCGTTGTTTCCATATTAGCGCCTCGCGTACAGCACGCTCATGTAATCGCTTTTTTTGGGGATCTCGTCATCGCGGTACACTTTCATATCGGGGAAAAACATCCGCTCTACAAGGATAAACTCACGGTACCCATCGGCCTTGAGACCAACGATGATATCCTGGGGGTGCCGGGCCTTGAGCCGTATGAGGGCA
The DNA here is from genome assembly GCA_049516515.1 of Methanoregula sp. Taxonomy (GTDB): domain Archaea; phylum Halobacteriota; class Methanomicrobia; order Methanomicrobiales; family Methanospirillaceae; genus Methanoregula. The sequence goes on from JBEKTA010000091.1 coordinate 4,241, forward strand.
GACGGTTCTGCGCCATCGGACACGACAAAACCCCCGGCTAGTGAGACACCGGCTGCAGAAGCAAAGGCGGTGATCGAACTGATCCCGGGTTCCGTGCGGCACTCGATTCCGGGATAGCGCCCGGCAATGATGCCGCAAAGCCGGGAAAACGTGGAGAAGAAGTTCGGGTCACCAAGGATCCCGAACACCGCGAGGCCGTCTTTTGCCACCGGTGCAATCTTTTCCGCATTCATTTCTAGGCACGACCGGATCCTGTCTTCATTGTCGGTCATCGGGAAATCGAGCATAACGGAATCGCGGTATGGTGTGACAAGGTCGGCGGCGATCCGGCCCGGGACAAAAACGGTATCTGCCTCTTTTAAGAGCCGGACCGCACGGAGCGTCAAAAGTTCCGGGTTTCCCGGCCCGAGTCCCAGGCCTACGAGCATGCTACACCCGATCCCACGATCACATACACCGGGTCGATTGGTTTGAACATCATACTCTGTCCGAGCGGGTTCGAGCGGGCGACCTGCACGTGAATGGCTTCTTTGAAGATCCCGAGGTGCTGCATGGTAGAAGTCACGGTCGCAAGCGTACTCACCAGCACGGCATTGACGACAATAACCCGCCGGACTTTGCGGGAAAGGACCGGCAGGATGGTTTCGATCTGCTGTGAGCCGCCCACGAATGCGCAGTCGAATACCGGTGAGGTTTCAAGAAAACCGGTCGCTTCCCCGGAAAAGAAACTGATATTGGTCCGGCCGGCAGCCATCGCTGCATTCTTCGCATACGCAATCGCCTCCGGGCGTCGGTCGACAGCATATACATTCTGCACGAGCGGGGCCATGGCAATCGAGACCTTGCCGGTCCCGCAGCCGAGATCGAGCACGGTATCTCCCGGTCGCAGTCCCATCCTGAACAATGAGATTGCCATCACTTCATCCTGTGTCGGCCCGCCGGCAGGTATTACGTCGCCCATCTGATGAAAATTTTGTTGTGTTAATGTATTAATGCTTGTTACTGCATTTGCCGACAATACGGCCGGAGACTTTTTTAAGCGCAGATTGCGGGTCGTTCTCAAACAGATCGAGATTTGGGAGATTACATGCCGTGGCGTGATCATTGACCGCCAACTTAAACAACATCTCATTAAGTTATATTTAATAATCATAGAAAGTTAACATAACAATGTAAACAAAGCGGAACGAACCATTGTCCCCTTTCCAATATTTTGGAGAGCTAAACCCTGTCATAATTTCGTTGTAACAGTTACCGCGCTCTGAAAACCAGCGTGCCTGTTGCAATTGAAGATCTGGCATATCGGGACAATATCGTAAGATGGAAATAGTCAATCTCACATAGGATGTAACACTGAAATGAAAAATAATCATACTGTCCTGATTTTGTCTCTGCTTATAGTACTCCTGATCAGTTCAGCCGGTTGTATCAGGATCGCCGAGAATGCTCTTGGAGGAGAAAAGTCTGGAAGTACGGACAACGTTACGACATCCCCTGGTGTTACGGCCGGTTCTTCATCAACCATACCGCAAAGTGAGTTCACACCTCCTCCCGATAATGTTCCAACCCCACAAATTACAGATTCTGTTGTGGAGTTTTTCCCTCAACCGACACCCGATCCCTATCCGATTATTCATGGGGTACGGATCAATGCAACGCCCCAGTACAGTTTCCTCACGCGCACGCCGGAATTTACTAAGACGTACACAATGAAGGGTTATCCGGTTGGTATTCTGCTGAATGTAACGCAGGGACCGTTGTATATCGAATATACCATTAACCCGAAGTACGACTGTCTCAACGATCCCGAGAGCTGCCGGGGAACTGTGCTGGTACCGGTCAACCGCCCTTACATGACAATCACGGTCCGGGACAACCAGACCCAACAGATTGTCGCTGGAGATGGGTATGCAAGGGAATACAGCTCTGACACCGGAAACTACC
>JBEKTA010000092.1:0-6170 GCA_049516515.1 Methanoregula sp.
TGATAGGCTTCGGATGTACGCACGAAGGCAACGACGTGTTCAGTCCGGAAGTACTAACGTCCAAACACTAGTGCTCACCACGCTAAACCCAGACGAAATTCTGAGTGCAAACCTTATATATCGTATCCTGACATAAAGGATAGGGTATCATCCTACACGGTCGCCAAGGTGGCGGAGCGGCCACGCGGCTGACTGCAGATCAGCTACAATCCGGTTCAACTCCGGACCTTGGCTTGGACTGGTTTTCCGTAAGGAAATACCGGTCTGACGAAGAGCGAGCATCTATGTTCTTCGGCTGCAAACAAAAAAACATAAGCAAATCATGTGGTGATAGCGGCCATAGCAGTTGGGAAACACCTGGTCTCATTCCGAACCCAGCAGTTAAGCCAACTCACGTAGTATACTGTACTGAGGTACGCGAGTCCTCGGGAACTATACTAAGCTGCTATCACCTTTCCTTCTTACACGGTATCTCTTCTCATGAAATTTTAACCAGCGAGCGAATGCTCTTGTTCTTGTCATTATTCGGATGTTTTTGTGAATACCGTCAGGTTCGCGACCTGCGTGACAGATTTATTCTGATAATATGCTCCTGAAAAAAGGTAGTTATCCGGTTGTCTGAACTACAGGCATCTTATCTGATAATTCTGCCGGCTTCGGAGTTGTCCCACTGGCATAGAGTTCCATAATGGCAATCCCCATAACCGTCGAACCTATAGCCATCAGGACGCCGCAGGCAAGGAGGAACCCATAACAGACAACGGTCATCAGGATCTTTCCGCGGGAGATCTGAAGGAAGAAGTCATAGTCATGGTTGAGCAGCAGCGGTGACTGGCCAATCACGAGCGCGACGGCAACGACCAAGAGGATGATTGCCCCGAAGACGAGAATACAGCCCAGCATCTCGCACCAGGTCTTCTTCATAAGGGTAACCGACCCGGCAAGTGCCGGGAGCAACCCCTTATTTTCGAGCACAATGCCCGGCACTACATACAGAGCCAGCAGTAACAGGACGATGTTGATGACCATGATCTCGAACGAGAAGTAGAGCGCGGAAAAGACCGCATTGGGGATATAATAAGCATAGGGGATGTGGAAGAGGGTCAGCGAGATACCAAGTTCCATCTTACCTATAATCTGGCTTTGGGAAGCGAGCTCAAACAGGACGGTCGCTACGAGAGCCAGCCCTACGGACAGGGTGGCAAGTGGGCCGGCATGGACGTTGACCCTGTCCAATGCCTCCCGGATTGTGATTGGCTTTTTTGCATTACTCCGGTTCCGGTACAGGATCAGGCCCGCCAGCAGGGGGTTAAAGCATGACATGCAGATTCCTTCGATCAGGAAGAGCTGCAGGTTAAACACAATGAGGCTCGAGTCCCCGAAGGGAATCCAGATACTGTATGGGAGCGGAATGAAAGAATAGTGTGTCACGCTCCACCCTTCAACCACGATCAGGAAGAGGATTACGATTCCTGCGAGGAGCGAAAACCAGAGCAGGTGCCGGTTCCGAACCATAATCGTTATGCTTCCCGTGGCGATACCGATTCCGCGCCGGATGCGGCCCTGGCCCCCGTCAGTCCCGCCACTGCTTGGTTGTGCAGGATGTGCAGTGGCCGACGGGACTGCAAGATCTGCCGGCGCGGTTTGTATAACCGGTGCATTCGGGCACCAGCCCAACCAACCACGTATGACTTCAGAAACATGTCTCATCAGATCATCGCCTTCACTTTCTCAAACAGTTCTTCTGCCATCTTCGTCGGGTCGGCAGTCTTCTCGATCCTGACCCCGAGTTCGTTTGCATAATCCCAGAGCAACTCGATACATTCGGTGTACCGCTGGCACGTGCCGCAGTCGCCATCATGCTCGTACCAGACCTGCACGCCATGCTTCTCCGACACGAAGATGATCGCCGCGGTCTGGAAAGGGATCGACCGTCCGATAAGGATCCCCCGCCCGGCATTGATCTTTTCGATCGCGATCTGGTTTGCCTGCGCCATTTCGGAGAGCGTGGTCTCAATCTTCTTGTCCATCAAAAGGAGCGCCCGCGATACTGCCTGACGGGAGATCCCGAACCGGTTGGCAATCCCGATATTGGACTCACCGCTCCGCCTGAGCGCCCAGAACCCGAACTGCTTGTCGTCCGTTGTCAGGAACATATGTCAACATTGTAATGTTGACAATATATATTTTTTGGAAATATCCGATTGCGGGAAGACAAAATGACCCTGTCCAGCCCCCGTGTGTTTTGGGTTTTGTCCCATCACCGGGAGGAATTGGCCGCATCTTTTCCCGGCACATTCTCCTCGCTCTGCTTTGCCGGGCAGAAATTGCAGATTGAGAAGAACACCTCTTTTTCCCGGTCCCGGATAAGGCAGTAGAACGTCCCGTTTCGGTCCTCGACGGCAAATCCGCCCGGGAACGGCATGCCCACCGGATGACCCGGGGAATCAAGTACAAACATCGTGAATGCGGCCATCAGGTAATAGAAGAGCCGGTGTTGCGGGGAGTAATGAAACGGGGTTCTCTCTGCATGTTCATCCCAGGTAAAGCATCCCTCCGGGATCATCGCGCAGAACTTTTCGAACGTTTCGCGATCCCGTAGTGGTTCGCCCGGCTGCCGGAATGCACCTGACCGGTACATCGTGAGGAGCCGGTGGTGCGCCCCGAAGAGCTGCTCACAAAAGAACGGGCGGACTCTGCTCCGGTAGGGTTCAGGCAGGCTGGCCACTTCCATGAAGAGACGGCCCCCGACAATCTGGAGATCGGCAAGCGTATACCGGCCAGCCTCTTCTGCAAGTGTCCTGCCTAGTTCACTCTTTGTTGTTGCCATCGCGAGCCTGCGGGCCATGGCTGCGATCTCCTCTTTTTCCAGGGATGTGGGGATGTCACTGGCGGTCATTGTATCCATCGTCCGCGCTGGCGTAATTGAGGTACGTGGGTGCCGGCACCATATTATCCTGTTTAATCCGGCATATGCATGCCTGGTCCCAGGAAACAAATCTCATGTTCATCACTGCTATCAATATCTTAACGATGAGAGGCGGCATATTCCATCATTGGTATGTCCTTTTCCGGAAGAATGATTGTCCTGTTTCTTACTGCGGTGATGCTTCTTATCGGGTCACCTGCTGCTGCAGCGCTGGTGCTCACGAACGAATCTTTTCCATCAGTACCGCCGCTTGTCGCAGGCAGCGGGCAGCACGCCGTAATAACGATCGCAGTTATCCCCGCAGGTGCCACCACATTCTCCCGGACCCATATGCTCCAGATGCAGACCGCACTGGCGGACGCCCGGTGGAACATCCGGATCACGGTCGATGGCATTCCTGCCGCGCAGCAGTCGGCATCCGGGACAACCGCCTTTGTCAACGGGTATCTCCTCTCATACCCGACAACGAGCGACGTGTCGTTGACGGTATCCCTCAATGGGACCGTTCCCTCAAGGACAAATCTGAACATGACGATCCTGCAGATAACAGAACTCGACACTTCCAATCAGCCGGTCCCGGGCAGCAGTCTCACGGTTATCGCCCCGCTTATCTCACCATCGCAAGGTGCTGTCGCCACCCCGCAGGGCACGGTTGCAGTACCTGCGGCGGCGATCCCCGCACCCACGCGGTCCGGGATCCTCCCGGCCGACGGTCTGGCTGCGTCTGTTGTCGCGATAGCGGGATACGGGTATACCCGGTCACGGCGATAACTCCTGCGGTCATCTAGTTCAGGTTTTTCTCTAGGTCTCTGCCGCCCGGTGCCGGCTCCTGACCGCCGCTGCACAGGCACCCCCAAGTGCAAGGCAGATCCCGATTACCACCAGCCCGGCATTCGTGCTGCCGGTCACCTGCGTTAAGTATCCTACAAGCGTCGGCCCGATGAAGCCACCGGCATTACCGATGGAGTTGATAACTGCAATGCCGGCTGCCGCAGAGACCTCTGCAAGAAAGAGGGAGGGCAGGGTCCAGAACGGCCCGAATGCACAGAAGATCCCCATCGTAGCGATGATGAGCAGAACAAATGCGAGGAGCGGTGAGGTGACAAGGCCCGACCCTGCAAGGGCAATACCCCCGACAAGTGGTGGGAGGGCGGTATGCCAGCGCCGTTCCCCCGTACGGTCTGAGTGTTTCGACCAGAGAATCATCGCCACTCCCGCACAGGCATAGGGGACGATCATGACAAGCCCGATGGACGTGTTGGAAAGGCCGGTATTCAGCGAGCGGATGACCTGTGGCATCCAGAACCCGAGCCCGTACAGGGCGATCACGAGCATGCAGTAGACGAGGGCAAGGTGCCAGACCCGCCGGTCCGAGATCACCGACCGAAGGCCGGTATGGCCCCCCACTTTCTGCCGCTGTTCGTTCTCTTGTTTGATCGCTCCCGCCAGCCATGTCCGTTCCTCCGGCTTAAGCCAGCCGGCATCCTCCGGCCGGTCTGTAAGGTACCAGTACGCAACGCAGCCGAGGATGACCGCAGGCACCCCTTCGATGACAAAGAGCCAGCGCCAGCCGGCCATGCCGAACCAGTGGACGGAATCGAGGATCCATGTGGAGACCGGGGCGCCGATGATCATGGAGATGGAGAGGGCAGTCATGAGGAGTGCGACCGCTTTTGCCTGTTCCCGCTCCCGGAACCAGTACGTTAGGTAGAGAAGTATGCCCGGGAAGAACCCTGCCTCGGCGACCCCGAGTGCAAACCGGAGTACGGCGACCTGCAGTGCATCGGTGGCAAATGCTGTCACCATCACGACGATACCCCAGCTGATGAGGATCCGGCCAATCCAGATCCGGGCACCAACCTTCTGGAGGATCAGGTTGCTTGGCAGCTCGAAGAGCAGGTACCCGATAAAAAAGATCCCGGACAAAAAGCCGAAGACTTCGCTTGTGAGCCCCAGCGCACTGTTCATTTCCAGTGCTGCAAAGCCGAAGTTTACCCGGTCCAGGTAGGCGATCACGTAGAGGAGGATCAGGAAGGGCAGCAGCCGGACACTCACTTTACGGAGGGTCTGTTTCCCGATTCCCTCTTCACGAGTGGCATTCACGTACAGCTGGTTGATCCTCCCGCACATTATGCCTTCTGAAAAGAGCCCCATACTACATTTGCCCTGCCCGGGGCCTCTGCCGGAACAGGAGTCACCGACCATGAGGCAATACCTATACAACCAACCACACCCCACCTTTTTCTATGAAGGATACCGACGCCGCCCGGAACGCGCTTCGTGGCGCCACCCTCCCGGAAAAACTGGCATCGATAGGGATCGAGCGTGGCCGGATGATTGATATCCGCAATCTGGATGCGATAGGCCGTGATTACGGGATCGGGATCTACCTGTTTTTCGAAAAAAAACTGGCCACCACCCGCACGCTCGCAGAGGTTCAGGCAGAGTACCGGGAGGTTCCCGAGTACGAGCGTCCGTATGTCAGGGTTGATCGGTTTCTTATGTTCACAAAGGAGAACGATCCGTCCTTTAACCAGACGCTGGAGGAGTTTCCCCTCATGATCGAGATCGTGGCCGTCGGAGAAATGCCTGATGCAGCAACCGGCCGAACCACACCATTTGTCACGGGACTCATGCCGTTTCTGGAAGACTTCGATGTAGATGTTGACCCGGTTGAACAGATGCAGGGCCGTCCCTTATAAGATGCCCCGCGCCGTCGGGTTCATGCACCCGGTTCCCGGCTAGCATTCTGCAGGTGTTCACGTTATGGCAAAAAAATTCCACCGCTTCATCTGGCAGTTCGTCATCGGGCTTGGTTTTCTCTCCGGACTCTGGACCGCAGTTGGCATAGATCCTGAAGGGATCCTTATTTTCACCCTTGGTTCTGCAGTCGGCACGCTCTCCCCGGATCCCGCGCTCCGCGCACTCTTTATGATCCTGCCCACCCTGCTTCTGATCGGTTCTGTTATCGGGGCATACCGGAACGGGAAGGTGCCCGGCCTTGTCTCCGTGCTGGTTGCCTATGGGGCCGGCCTTGTGATTCTGTCATCTGCAATCGCAGGACTGGTGCTCCTCGGTGTGGCAATCGTGCTGGCGTACTATTCGACCCGGAAACACAGGAAGTAACCCGATTTTCCGGGGGATCTCAACACTATAAATCCCGGCACGACCAAAATTACCGGATATGAGTTTGTTTCCCAAAAAAAATCTCATCTGTTATTTTGACACGATAGTTCCCAGC
>JBEKTA010000093.1:0-6156 GCA_049516515.1 Methanoregula sp.
TCCTGTAGACAAAGAGGTTAGGTCCCCCGATGCGGGCGACATCCGGTATCGGACGCATGATAATCGGCTTTCCGCAGGCCGAATATTCAAAGAACTTGTTGGGCAGGGCGATATCCACCCACTGGGGTGGAAAGAGGGGAATTGTGCAGATATCCATACATGCAATATAACGGGGGAGCTTTGAGTAGGGTTTTGTCCCGGTAAAGATCACATGATCGGACACCCCGAGATCCACGGCAAGGCGCCGGAGATCCTGTTCGTAATCGGTAAACAGTGAGCCGCCCACGACCAGCAGGCGCGTGTTGTTCCGGTACCGGATCAGCTCGGGGAGTACCCGGATCATCTCGTCGATCGCATACCAGCGCTCGACACTTCCCGCGAAGCCGATGACAAAATCGTCATCCCTGATACCCAGCTCGTGCCGTGTCTGCGATCCGTCCTGCGGTACGAAGAGTCCCGTGTCGACGCCATTGGTGATCAGTTCTGCGGAGAACCCCAGACCTTTGAGTTTATCGACAAGCGAGGGGGAGACCGTTGTGATCCTGTCGCTCTGTGCGAGATTTCTCCGGGTGATCTCCCACACACCTTTTCTGACGCACTGCGCGACGAACCTGTTTTTGAAGTAGGCTGCCGCAGAGTCCGGAAACCAGTCCTTGAGATCGAACACAACCGGAACGTGATATTTTTTTGCTGCATAGATCACGGCAGATCCTGCAAGGACATGGGCCGCAACGACAACATCAATCTGGTTGTCCCGGATGATCTTTTTGAAAATATGATAATGATAGGGTGCGTTGAGCGTGTAGTGCAGGAGAGGATTTTGTACCGGGAACTCTGTGGCCTCTTCCACAATAAGCCGGGTGGGGCGGGTTTCACCCCGACTGACATGGAAATGCGCTACATGCACCTCGTGGCGTCGGGCAAGTTCCTCGAAGATGTAGTGGTGCCGCGAGGGGACGGGGTGATGGATGTAATCCTGGGTGGAGACAAGGAGAATCTTCATGGGTACCTCGTGTTTGCCGGATTAAATGGTAAAAAGAACCTTTTTTTATCAAGCCCCTCCGTTACCGGGGCCTCCTTTTGGCAAGAGCTGACGGCAGATCCTGTATCTTTGCCGGTGCACCAACGGCAAGTGTGTGCGCCGGTACATCCCGGGATACAATCGCGCCTGCCGCAACGAGTGCCCCCTCACCGATATGGATGCCCGGGAGGATGGTAGCATTGGCACCGATGACGGCATAGTTCTCGATCACCGACCCCACAAGCCCACCTATGCCCGAAGGGGGATACCGGTCGTTTGTCAGCACTGCATTCGGGCCAATAAAGACATGATCCCCGATCGTGGTATTGGTGGGAATGTAAACCATGCTCTGGATGCTGATGTCGCTGCCCATCCGGGTGTTCCCTTCAATAACTGCCGAAGTGCCGACAGAGACACGGTCCCCGATCCTGGTTTTTTCGCGTATCATGACATTGTGCCCGGACTGGAACCGATCTCCGATGATCACATTGCAGTAGATGATGGTGCCTGACCTGAGTACTGCATCCTTTCCAATAGTTGTACCGGCAAATCCGGTTTTTCCGATATTTTCCCGGGAGGGAAACCCCAGTGTCACCGGTTCAAATGCCCGAAAGCCTTCTCCGGTTTTGTTGATCCCGTATTCAATCATTCTACCGTCACGCTCTTTGCAAGGTTTCTTGGTTTGTCAATGTCCCTCTCCAGTGCCACTGCAGTCCGGTAAGCAAGAATCTGGAGTACCACGAGGCTCGTGAGTACCTGGACAAAGGGGGGTGTCTTTGGCAGGGGGATAAACCTGTCGACGATATCTGGTAATTCCTGGTCTCCTTCGCACCCGAGTGCGATGACCGGCGCTCCCCGGGCTTTAATTTCCTTGATATTGGAGACCATCACACCGTAAGTCTCTCCGGGCATGCAGATGGCAATGACCGGTGTTTCCGGTGAAAGGAGGGCAAAGGGTCCGTGTTTTAACTCGCCTGCCGCATACCCTTCAGCATGAATGTAGGAGATCTCTTTCATCTTGAGGGCACCTTCCAATGCAATGGGATAAAACGGGCCCCTTCCGATGTAAAAAATACTCTGTGCACCTCTGCACAACTCAACAGCATCTGTCAGGTCCATGAGGAGTACCGCTTCGATCTCCTGGTGCGCGTGCAGAAGAATATCCTCGTACCTGCCATCTGAACGGACATCAATGATCTGCATGAGAACTGCCAGTTGGGCGATAAACGATTTGGTGGCTGCGACACTGATCTCGGGGCCTGCACGCATAAAGAGCGTGGCATCGGCAATCCTGCTGGCGGAACTGCCGAGTACATTCGTTATAGTCAGGGTCCGGCAGTTGTGAATCCGTGCTTCCCTGAGGGCAGTCAGCGTATCGGCGGTCTCTCCCGACTGGGTGATCCCGATCACGAGACCGTCCACGGGTGGGGGAAAATACCTGAACTCCGAAGCAAAATCCATGCGTGCAGGTATCCCACAGGACTCTTCGAGAAGATATTTGAAGATAAGCCCGGCATGGTACGATGAACCGCAGGCAACAATGGTTACAGATGAGGAATGACAGACAAATTCAGGGAGATCGTTTTTGTTGACTGCCCGCAGGGTGTTGAAGAATGCCTGCGGCTGTTCGTAGATCTCCTTGAGCATATAATGGGCAAACCCGCCTTTCCTGACTTCTTCCGGTGACCAGTCAATCAGTTCAACAGCGCGGTTTACCGGTTTGGCATCCTGGTAAATGTCCACGTGGTCTCTTTTCAGGCAGGCAATATCCCCGTCTTCGAGGAAGATGGCACGCTCCGTATACTCGATTACGGGGGTCATGTCCGATGCGGCGAAATACTCCTTGTCGCCGATCCCAAGCACCAGCGGACTGCCTTTCCGTGCCGCGATCAGGCAGTCTGCTCCGGATGCAATAACCAGCAGCGCATATGATCCTGCAAGGTGCGGGAGTGCACTCTGGACTGCGGACAGCAGATCCATTGTTTTTGCAAATTCTTCCTCTATAAGGTGAACTACGACTTCCGTGTCGGTTTCGGACCGGAAGACATGTCCCCTTGCAACCAGCTCTTTTTTTAATTCCGTAAAATTTTCGATGATCCCATTGTGGACCAGGGCGATCCGGTTGTTGCAGTCTGTATGCGGGTGGGCATTTACATCGTTTGGGATCCCGTGAGTTGCCCACCGTGTGTGACCGATGCCGATGGTACCGTGCAACCGGATCCTGCCGGAGTATTCGGAGATACGACCTTTGTGCTTGTCGATTTCAATGTGGCTTCCCAGTGTTGCAATCCCAAACGAGTCATACCCCCGGTACTCAAGTTTTTTCAAACCCTCGAGGATCAGAGGCGCAGCCTGTTGCCTGCCAATGTAACCGACAATTCCGCACACGTCATATCACCAGGGAACCGTCAGGGATTATACGTGAGATCACAGTCTGGTTTCCTTCCAGCGTGGCATTGTTCCCGATTATGCAGTTCTGGAACCGGGAAAATGAACCACTTTTTACATTGTCCCCGAGAATGGCGCCGAACTCCGAGCGTGTTGGTGCCCCCTCAATGTCTAGGATGCCCCCTGCAGTACCCGTTGAGGTATGATCGGCCAGCATGCAGCGTTCACCAATGACTGAGTCCACAATGCGGGAGTGCGATGAGACCGTGGTGTCATCCATCACGATCGCATTCCCGATCAGGCTCAGTGGTTCTATAGTAACCCGGGACCCGATGCTGGTGTCGGGCAGGATACAGCAGTTCGGCCCGATCGTGCAGTCGTTCCCGATAATGACCGGACCTGAAATTACCGTATTCGGGCCAATGGTGGTCCCCTTGCCTATGTGGACCGGTCCGTTTATCGTGGCATGACGGCTGGACGTGCCCTCTCTCTCCGCAGGAAGATGTTTAAGGAGGCGCAGGTTGAGTTTGAGCAGATCCCAAGGGTAGATCGCGTCCTGCCAGTCATCAGCAGTGACGGCGTTGATCCTGGTACCGGCTTCTATCATGCAGGAGATGGCATCCGTGATATCGTTTCCCCTCACGTACCGGAAGAAGTCGTTGTTTAACGAATATATCCCGGTACTTACAAGGAAACTGGGTGCATGGTCCGGCTTTTCCACGATACTGTCAACCTTGCCCTCCCGGATGGTCACCACACCAAAATTCGAGGGGCTGGGGTGTTCTTTTACAAGGATAGCATTTTTGATCTCCTTGATCTTTGCAACCGACTGCGCATCGATATAATTGTCGCCGGGTAAGAGCAGGAAGTCTCCCGCGATCCGAGCTTCTGCCTGCTGGAGTGCATGGGCGGTGCCAAGCTGTTTTTCCTGAACAACCACTTCAATCGGCAGGTCGATCTGGTTTAAGAATCGTGTCACCTGCTCCTTACGGTATCCGACAACGACAATGATGTCGCGGATGCCGTTTTTTATAAGCGCATCGATCGTATACGCGATGATGGGACGGTTTGCCACCGGGATCATCGCTTTTGGCCGGCTCCACGTGAGCGGGCGGACCCGTTTCCCCTCTCCTGCTGCCAGAATGACTGCCTGCATGATTTCACTCCTTACTGGATTGTTGAGTTCTCTCCAAAATTCCCTTTAATGTACGAACCGGGCGCGAAAGCCGCATTACTGCCGATCACCGAACCGACATTGACCGAACAGTTGATCCCAAACCTCACGTTGTCCCCGATAACCGCACCAAACTTGGTGTGCCGTGTATCCTTTCCGTCGACCCTGACCGGGGCATGGTCGTGCCGGAGGTTTGCAATTTTCGTACCTGCACCGAAATTGCACCCACTCCCGATAATAGAATCCCCGACATAGTTGAAGTGGGGGATCTTTGTCCCCGCCATAATGATGGAATTTTTGAGTTCCGTGCAGTGTCCTATATGGCAATCATCACCGATGCACGTTGCTCCACGGATGTACGCGTGGGGGCCGATCCGGCAGTTCTTCCCGATGATGCAGGGACCCTCAATGTATGTTCCCGATTTTACCACAGTATCCTTGCCAATAACCACCGGGCCGGAAAGGTGCACCCCCTCTTCCACAATTCCATAATTTTCCGATACGAGTGATATCATGAGGGCCGCGTTTGCATCGAGTAAATCCCAGGGATAGCCGACATCCAACCATGTCGAAAGAGGAACGGCCCGAAGCCTATGTTCGCCAATCAGGACATTGAGGGCATCGGTCAGTTCGAGTTCACCGCGTGACGAGAGTCCGACCCGTGCCAGCAGGTCAAAAATCTCCGGGGTAACCAGGTATGCACCGGCGTTTATTATATTTGATTGAGGCTGTTTTGACTTCTCTTCGAGAGCTGTAACTAAACCGTTCTCTACGAGGACCACCCCGAAATCCCCGGGATGATCGGTCGTGCTCGTGCCCATACAGGGCGCCGGTGTCCGGATCATGCGGGTGATATCGGCACTCGTGAGGATCATATCCCCGTTCATGGCAAGGAATGGCCCAGTGACGAAATCCTGTGCGGATCGGAGTGCATCGGCAGTACCCATCTGCTGGCGCTGCGGGGCGTACGAGATATGAATTCCAAGGCGTGATCCATCCCCAAAGTGACCCCGGACTTCCCGTTCCCCGTACCCGACCACAAATACAAATTCCGTTATACCGGCATCCCGGGCCGCGAGCACGAGGTGCTCCATCATCGGGCGGTTTGCCACCGGGAGCATCACTTTCGGGCGACGGGCGGTGAGGGGACGCATGCGTTTTCCTTCACCGGCCGCCAGCACAACGCATTCCATAGGTACAGCTCATCCTGCAATATTTAAGCAGTTTTCCCCTGCCGGATAAGAGTTTTTGCCGTTTTCAGAAGTTCTTTTGCCAGCGTCAGGCTTTTCCCCTCAGCCGTAATTCTGACCTTGGGCTCGGTTCCGCTGGCCCGGATAAGGTACCACCCGTCTTCCTGTTCAATCCGGATCCCGTCTGTCGGGTTTTCCGCGCCAAGTTTTGTTACAATCTCCCGTGCGTTATCCATCGGGAGCGATTCGCGGAGGATTGGGTAAACCGGCATGGCATCCAGCCTGTCAGCGACATCGCAGCCCGATGCAATTTCGCAGAACAGGGCTGCGGCAAAAGGACCATCCGGACAGTACGAGTGATGCGGGAAGATCCAGGCACCGCT
>JBEKTA010000094.1:0-6153 GCA_049516515.1 Methanoregula sp.
GCGTGAATGAGGAGAGACCAGGCGGCGGCCAGTCCACGCTGTTCCGTTTCGGGTGAACCTTATGGACCCTTCACCGTTTTCCTGCGAGATTGAGTATGGAGAGGTGACGATCCGGAATCGCGCTGCCCTGCTGGGTGTGCTGCGGGAGATTGCCGGGCGTTATGCCGCCCACATTGTCTGTTTTGACGCGGAAAAACTGGCTGGCCGTGAGCATGCAGAGGCCGCACTCCGACATGCACACCGGTCATTCGCACGGGGCAGCGCAATCTCCAACTCGTTTGAGATGGAGGCCTTGCTCTACGCTGCCGGGACCCGGCAGTGCAGTGCGGCTGTCTCGTTTGGCCTCCACGAGGGTAAAAACCACCTGTACGTCTGCTGCTGCCCGGCACCGGAGGGTATCTGGAAAGATCTCGCCGTGCACATGCAGTTTGGAGGGGAGCCGGACGAGATCATATCTCAGGATAAAGCCGCCCGGCTTATGGCCCTGTTCGATATAACACCAGAAGAGATCGTGGCGACGGGTCACGATCGTATCCGGGATCTGGTACTGGAGAGGGTCGCGCTGCTGGATGTCAATAAATAGCGGACATTTCAGCCGGTCATGATCCCTGCCTGCTTGTGCCTTATCCATTTGGTATTTTATTAAAACCCTGATCGCGGGCAGGAAAACACACTTCCAGCGCACGTTCGGGAGGTGGGGGGTTCACATCCGTACCATGTGTACAGGTACTTTTTGCTTTGCCAGAAATGGCCTTTAGAAATTCCCGGCGGTTTTCTGATGTTCCGGCTCTGTTGAAACCCTTTACAAAATCTTGATTATATTGCCGATATTGCAGAAAGGCACCTTCCGCGGGGGTTTACACAGAGGGTTTCAACAGAGCCGGTGTTCCCGTTTTTCGGGCGCGAAATCCAAAAAGAGGGCTATTTATTTGCGTGGGAGAGGATGTGGGCAATCTCCGGGACGATGAGCGTTTTCGTGGCCAGAGTAACCGCCGGGGTGGAGCCGGGTATGCAGAAGATCACCCTGCCGAGGATCGTGCCGGCGATAGCCCGGGAGAGCATGGTGGACGTTCCGATCTCATCGTAGCTTTTCATCCGGAAGAGTTCTCCGAAGCCATCAATCTTCTTTTCAAGGAGAGGGGATACCGCCTCTATAGTACAATCATCGTGTGTCAGACCGGTACCGCCATCAACGATGATACAATTGCAGGTTTTGAGGGCCTGGTACAGCTCGAGCCGGATGGCTTCGATCTGGTCGGGAACAACCGCATAATGCTGAACCGGGATCTTTGCTTCGGTCAGGATTGCCTGGATTGTCTTCCCGCTGGAATCCGTTTCTTGTGTCCTTGTTGTGGAAACGGTGATCACCGCGCCGGTTATTGGGATTGGCTGGACGTGTTCCTGTTTCATAATGATAAATATAGTGGAGATTGCTCATTAATAGAGGTGTAAGATTCATTGATTTCTCGCTTTTTTGAACTCTTTTTATAAAAATAGGGCTACCCCTTTGTTTCCAGTGGAGATTTAATTCTCCCTCCGACTTGTTTTACGTTCAATTGGGTATGACACCAGGGTAGACCCGGCATTCTGATTCCTGATCCTGTCCTTTGAGCTGTTCTCTAATCTATTTCCCCGATGATGTCAAATGACACAGGTAGTATTTGAGACGTTGTCCCTCCTTTTGCAGATGCCACTACTGGATACATTTCAATCATTTTAAATAGATCAAAAAGCAAATTACCAATGGCTATTTTCTTTTGAAAGATTAACAAATCAACGTGGTATCTTTCAAAGTTTCCACAGGAAACTAAGGGGGGACCCTGTTATTTTCCATTTGCGGCAGAGAAATCTGAAATCCTCTTATAAAGATCCTTAAGCACAAATAAATCAAAGATAAAAATAAAAAACATAGAATTGCCATATTCTCGCGTTTATCTCCTTTTCCAGCATTTTAAACGGTTTTTCCACAGGAAACGAAAGGGTTTATAAAGGAAACGAACCACGTGCTTTTTTAATCTCATCCGGCTAAGATTCAGCTCCACGAGTCACCATGCCAGAACCCGAAGATCCCTCAACCGGACTATTTATAAAATACCTCTCCAATAACCGGATATTCCGTGACCGGGAAGTGCTCCGGCACTCCTACCGGCCGCAGATCCTTCCCCACCGCCAGCCTCAGATCGATACCATTGCCTCGATCCTTGCCCCCTCCCTCAGAAATGAAACCCCCTCCAATATTCTTATTTACGGGAAAACGGGAACCGGAAAGACCGCGAGTGTCCGGTATGTTGGATCAGAACTTGAAAAAGCCAGCAGCACGATGGGTACCACCTGCCGTATTGTCCACCTCAACTGCGAAGTGATCGATACTCAGTACCGGGTGCTCGCCCAGATTGCCAAGTGTATCGATGGTTTTGAAGAAGCATCGAGCGACAAGACCCGCCTCCACATCCCGATGACCGGGTGGCCCACGGACCAGGTATATTCAGAGCTTAAGAATCAGCTCGACGCCGGTGGCGGTGTGCTGGTAATTGTGCTCGACGAGATTGACAAGCTGGTCAAGAAGAGCGGTGACGACACTCTGTACAACCTGACCCGGATCAACTCCGATCTCAAGAACTCCAAGGTCAGCATCATCGGGATCTCAAACGATCTCAGCTTCAAGGACTTCCTTGACCCCCGGGTCCTCTCCTCGCTTTCGGAAGAGGAGATCGTCTTTCCCCCGTATAACGCCCCACAGCTGGTTGATATCCTGACCCAACGCGCCGCCGGTGCATTTATTGATGGTGCGATAGCCGAAGGTGTGATCCCGCTCTGCTCGGCCCTCGCTGCACAGGAACACGGGGATGCCCGCCGGGCCTTGGATCTCCTACGGATCTCCGGGGAACTTGCCGACCGGGACGAGTCAAAACAGGTAACCGAGGAGCACGTGAAACAGGCGCAGGCGAAGATCGAGACCGATAGTATGATCGAGTGTATCGCGACGCTCCCCACCCAGAGCAAGCTGATCCTCTTTTCCATGCTGACGCTGGAACAGCTGGGCCAGAACATCTTCACGAGCGGAGAAGTCTCGCGCATCTACCAGGACATCGCACCCCACATCCAGCTCGACATCCTCACCCACCGCCGGATCACGGATCTCATCTCCGAGCTCAACATGCTGGGCGTGATCAATACCCGAGTCGTGAGCCGGGGCCGGTACGGGCGAACAAAGGAGATGTGGTTCGATGCAAACACGAACAAGATCCGTGAGGTCGTGCTCAAGGATCCGCGGCTGAACGGGATAAAAGATCTTGATATAAATCAGATGGAAGCCAAATGGTTAAAAACGTGGTTCAGGTGAAGCGTAATGGATGACAAGGATCTCGAACTCCTCCGGATTCTTGAGGAGAACAGCCGGCTGTCTGCGCAGGAAATCGGATCGATGACCAACCTTATCCCGGCTGAAGTGGAAGCACGGATTCATGCCCTTGAGGAGAATAAGATTATCCGAAAGTACACAACGGTCATCAACTGGGAGAAGGCGGGGAACAGCGAGGTGTCGGCCATCATCGAACTGAAAGTGAGCCCGGAACGGGACTTCGGGTACGACAGGATTGCCGAGCGTCTCTCCCGGTTCAAACAGGTGCGGACCCTCCGCCTGATCACCGGGACGTACGATCTCCAGGTGATGGTGAGCGGGAAGAATATGCAGGAGGTTTCCCGGTTTGTCTCGGAGCACGTCGCCCCGATGGACCGGATCCGCGAGACGGCGACGCATATTGTCATGAAATCCTACAAGGAGAACGGCAACACACTCTTTGAGCAGCAGGAAACCGAACGCCTCCCCTACTCCTTTTAAAAAGGTGAGATGATTGAGAACATTTGTATCAGAGCGTGCCCGGGAGATACCACCATCAGGAATCCGGAAATTTTTCGATCTGGTTCTCACCATGGATGACGTGATCTCCCTTGGTGTTGGAGAGCCTGATTTCAGGACCCCGTGGAACATCTGCGAGTCCGGTATCTACTCTCTCGAGCAGGGAGTGACCTCCTATACCTCGAACCGGGGACTCCAGACGCTCCGCGATGCACTTTCTGCCCACCTCGCGAGCCGATACCAGCTCAGATACTCGGCTAATGATGAGATGGTCATCACCACCGGGGTGTCCGAGGCGCTTGACATCGCGATCCGCGCCGTCGTCAACCCCGGTGACGAAGTCCTGATCGCAGAGCCCAGTTACGTCTCTTACGCGCCCTGCGTCAGGCTTGCGGGGGGGATACCTGTTCCCGTTGAGTGCTCCGAAAAGGACCATTTCAGGCTCAACCCTGACAAGCTCCAGGAAAAGATAACGGATAAGGCAAAGGCCCTGATCATCAACTTCCCCAACAATCCGACGGGTGCCATTATGAAAAAGGAGGATCTCGAACCCGTCGCGGATATCGTGACCGACCGGGATCTCCTGCTTATCAGCGACGAGGTCTATTCGGAACTCACGTATGAATCCTCCCATACCGCTGCGGCAACGGTGAAGGATCTCTGGGAACGGACGATCACCTTAAACGGGTTCTCCAAGGCGTATGCGATGACCGGCTGGCGAGTGGGATTTCTCTGTGCGCCACAGGAGATCTGCGACGCGGCGCTCAAGATCCACCAGTACGTGATGCTCTGCGCCCCGGTGATGGGGCAAGTCGGTGCGCTCGAAGCGCTCCGCTCGGCGGAGGATGAGAAAACGAGCATGGTCAACGAGTACCGGCTCCGGCGCAACATGTTCGTTTCCGGTCTTAACAAGATCGGTCTCTCCTGCCATGTGCCCGAGGGCGCATTCTATGCATTCCCTTCGGTGAAAGGAACCGGGCTTTCCGATGTGGAGTTTGCTGAAAGGCTGCTTAAGGAACAGCGGGTCGCCGTGGTACCGGGCAGCGTCTTTGGCAGCGGCGGGGACTATCACCTCCGCTGCGCTTACGCGGTCTCCCGCAAGGAGCTCACCGAAGCCCTCGGTCGGATGGAAACCTTTGTCAACGGTTTGTAGCCCTGGGAGAATGCCGGGGATGACTGGCCCCCTCCCCGGATTGTGCGATTTGGTGCTGTACTACCCGCTCTCTGTTACGGGTTCTGGGGTTTTTATGTGGTTCAGGGCAGACTTTATTGCCCTACCCGCCCTATACTCCATGATACTCCAATGAGCTGTACTATTATCGTAGGTGGATTTTTTGGAGATGAGGGAAAGGGCAAGATCGTTGCCCACATCGCACATGCGGATGAACCTGTCATCATCTCCCGCGGTGGTGTCGGGCCGAACGCCGGGCACACGGTTCAGGTTGGCGATCATGAATATGGTGTCCGCATGGTGCCATCCGGTTTTGTCTATAAAAAGGCAAAACTCTGTATCGGCAGCGGTGTTCTCGTCGATCCGAGAGTCCTTAAACACGAAGTCGAGACGCTGGGAGTCAAAGGCAGGATCTTTGTCGACAAGCGCTGCGGTATTATCACCGAGGATCATATCGCCCGTGACAAGGGCAGTGCACACCTCTCAAAGAAGATTGGCAGCACCGGTTCCGGCTGCGGGCCGGCAAACTCCGACCGGGTGATGAGGATCTCCCCGCAGGCAAAAGACGTGCCAGAACTTGCCGAGTACCTGCTGGATGTTCCCCTCGCTCTCAACACTGCCATAAAAAGCGGCCAGACCGTTCTTCTGGAAGGTACCCAGGGTTTTGGGATCTCGCTCTATTACGGAACCTACCCGTTTGTCACGAGCAAGGACACTTCTGCCTCCCAGATCGCCGCGGATAACGGTGTCGGTCCGACAAAAATTGACGATGTGATCGTGGTCTTCAAGGCCTACCCGACCCGGGTGGGGGAAGGCCCATTCTCTACCGAGATGACCTCGGAGAAATCAGACGCGATGGGCATCCAGGAGTTCGGCACGGTCACCCACCGGAAGCGCCGGATCGGTGGCTGGGACGGCCAGATGGCCCGGTACTCTGCGATGATCAACGGCTGCACGCAGGCAGCGATCACCGGTATAGACCGGGTGGACAAGGCCTGCTTCGGGCTCACCGAGTACAGCAAGCTCACCAAAAAAGCAAAGGACTTCTTAAAAATCGCCGAGGATGACATCGGTTCCCCCATCACGCTCATCTCTACCGGGCCGGAACTCACCCAGATTATCG
>JBEKTA010000095.1:0-6138 GCA_049516515.1 Methanoregula sp.
TCATCTTCCCGTGCGTGGTGGTGGTCTGTGCTATCGCGGCAAGTTCATCTTCGTGGGCCTCGGCCCAGTCCGCGATCTTCTTTGCGTGCCCGACGCTGTCTGCTGCAAAGACCGGGGCCCGCGTCATGCCGTCATGCAGGATCCGCACTTCTGCCCCGCCGGCTTTGGTGATCGCGCTCGCCCCCCGGTTGACCGATGCGACGAGTGCGCCTTCAGTCGTCGCAAGCGGCAGCCAGAACGCACCCGTCGCGTACTCGCCGTTAATGGCAAGCGGCCCGGCGACCCCGACCGGTACCTGCACGGCACCGATCATGTTCTCGCAGTTTCTTGTTGCCGCCCGGTCGACATCGATGGAGAAGATGCCGATGTTTTCTAAGGTGGTCCCGGTCTCGTGCTCGATGAATTCGCGCCGCACCCGTACGGCATCGACCGGGGCAATCTGCTTTTCGATTTCGTAGAGTTTGATTGCGCCTGCCCTGAGTTTGGTATGGATTTCATCTTCTTTTTCGCGGCCGGGGCCATCTCTTCCGGTTCCCGCCGCGTTCCGGTCCTCACCATCACCAGCCATGAATAAATGTTACACGTATAATGTTATGAGATCAGTGGTCGGCAGATGACAGTCGAACAGTGGGGCGTACGGGTGCCGACGCGGCAGGGAGAGCCGACGCGGCAGGCTCTCATCGGGGAAGGGGTGCTCGATGTCACGCTCAAAGTGCTGCACGATGGCGACGGGCTCGTCTTCCCGGTGCTGGAAGAACGTGATGGAGCGGCATGGTATGCGTTCGAGGAGCAGCCGGGCCGCATCGAACTTCCCCGGCATGAACAGGTTGGCGGGATTGCGATCATGCAGGAGAATGATCCCACGGGAGCGGCGCTGATCCTTGCCTCCCGGCCCTCGCTCCACACCGTACTCTTCCCGACAAGCGAGGTCGCGGGGGAGTACCGGACCCGCACGTACGCGGTGCTTGCCGGGACGGATACGACCCGGACAGAAGTCGTCGAGCACGGGCACCGATTTGCGGTCGATCTTGCCGGTGCTTATTTCTCGGCCCGGCTCTCGACCGAGCGGCAGCGGGTTTTTGATCAGGTGCAGGAGCACGAGCTCGTGCTCGACATGTTTGCCGGTGTCGGCCCGTTTGCGATCACGCTTGCCCCGCGTGCGGCGCTCGTGATGGCCGCGGATCTCAATTCCCAGGCGATCCTGCTGATGATCGAGAATATCGGGAAGAACCGGTCCCGCAACGTAATTCCCCTGCTCGCGGATGCCCGGCGGCTTGAAAAGTGCCTGCCATGGAAATTCGACCGGATCATCATGAACCTCCCGCTTGCCGGCACGGAATTTTTACCGGAAGCGTTCCGGCTCGTCAGGCCCGGGGGTACTATCCATTTCTATTCGCTGGTTTCAAAGGAAGGCGAGCACCTTGCCCGGATCAAAGAGCTGGGCGGCGTGGAGGTGACCGAACATGAGGTCCGGTCGTACTCGCCCGGGCAGTGGCACGCAGTGTATGATATTGTGGCAGGGTAAGTGCGGGTATCCTCTCTCTGGAATTCCGGGAACGATTCTCGCTGTTTTAGAAAACCTGCCGGCAATACGTATCTATATCCCCTGATGGCCCAATGAGGCATAAGAATTAAAAAGGACAGGAACCGGAAATGGGACACAGGAGGACGGATTCAGGACAGAGATATATCTGTGCTCATCTCATCTGTGCCTATTTACTCACGAAACATATTACCCGGGCCGTGGTAACCGCACGGGAGATCGCCCAGTTTCATCACCTGTCATGGGAATCCTGCCGGTCAATCAGCGCCCTGCTGAATTTTCTCTATACAAACCAAATCCGCGAGACCCGTTTTGGTTTTTACATTCTGGGGTCAACGCCCTTTAAAAAAATTGACTATCCCCACCATTATACGATCGAGCTGATCGATCAGGCCCGGGGGATGCTCTGATGATCCCCGGCTCCCTTACCGGCCCGGTGAAAAATCCTGACAAGGACAAAGTGGCCGTTCTTTTCCTTTCTGGCTACCACCAGCGGAATGCGTGATTGCACCATGACCAATGTATGGGTGGAATGGTTCACGGGAAAAAATGCGGAAGACTCGCGCTCGTACGATTTTGCCGAATCTCACCCGGTATGGAAGACGTGGTGGTTCTGGAGCGGTATTGCGCTCGTGTGCGTCTGCATCATCTGGTATTTCTGACCGGCCTCAATGAAAGATCCCGTTTTTTAATCAGGGGCCGGCCTCTCCGGGCTGGGATAGGTGGCGGGAGTGAATCGGATCAACCGGTTGTTATGTGGGTGCCGGTTCTTCCCCAAACCTGAACATACCTTCCGGTACCGCTATCTCGAACCGTGCCCCCTTGCCCGGGACGCCGGTCTCGGAAATGGAAATACCGGTAATCGACAGGATCTCCCGGGAGAGAAAAAGACCAAGCCCGGTATTTTTCCCGAACTCGCGTTCGAACAGGTGTGGCCTGTCATCCGGGGATATACCGGTCCCGTTATCGGCAACGGTGATGACGAGCCCGGTGCCGGCGGGATGATGCGTTATGCTGATACGGGTGACCGCTCCCCCGTGCTGCCGGGCATTATCGAACAGGTTGTAAAAAACCTGGATTAGGAGCGGGTCAGCATATATTTCAAGCCGGTCGTCGGGAATTTCAAAGCTGATGGCAGTGGCTGCCAGCTGCGATGCTGCTGAACGGATAATGCCGGCTACCTGCTGCCACACGGGTGCCCTGACCCCGAGATCCTCATATCCTTTGGTAAATTCGACCTGGCGCCGGATGGTCTCCGCTGCTTTGAAGGCCCGTTTAATATGAGTAACTCCTTCCGGATCCTTTACTGTATTCTGTGCAAGTTCCAGGGAACCGGAGAGCACCGTCAGCTGGTTCATGACATCATGGCGGGTGATACCGGACATCAGGTTCAGTTTCCTGCTCGCGAGTGCAAGTGCTTCTTCAACACGTTTCCGTTCGGTGATATCCCGGATATTGCACTGGAAAATTTTCTTATCGGCGACAAGGTAGGCGTTGCTGGTGAACTCCACATTGATCTCCTTACCCTGTTTTGTTTCCAGGGAAAGATTTTCATATCTGATATAACCGGTCGCCTTCAGCTCTGTGAATGCATGCTCGGCAATTGCTTTGTCTTTGAGAAAACCGAGTTCCCAGAGATGTTTGCCGACAAAATAATCCAGAGGGTATCCCAGCATATCGAGAATGAATTTATTCGCATCGATAATCCTGCCCGTCCCTTCATCCAGGATCAAAATACCGTCCTGTGCCGTTTCAAAGAGCCGGCGGTACTGGAGATCTGACTTTTTAAGTTCCTGTTCGGCAGCTCTTCGCAGCTCTTCGTGGTCAAGAGTCTGAAGAGCAAACGTGATATCCCGAGACTGTTCATCAAGAAGCTGGATGATCCGGTCATTAAAAAATCCCGGTTCAGACGCATAGAAGGTAATAACACCTGCACTTGTGGAATTATGTGCGAAGGGAAAAGCAGCAAGTGAACGATAGCCCCGCTCAAGTGCCCCTGTGCGCCAAGGTGTCACCTTCTTTGAATCATGTTCGATATCGTTACAAAAATTAAATGTTCCTCTGCGGAATGCAGTTCCGGTTGGCCCCCGCCCGGTTGGTGCGTCATCAGTCGATATTGTGATCGCATCGAGGAAGTCTTTTCCATGACCTGCTGTCGCAACGGGTTCGATGAGATGTTTTTCTTTATTGACAAGTCCTGCCCACACCATTGTAAAGCCACCGCTGTCGGCAGCAATCCGGCAGATCTCGTTGAGCAGTTCTTTTTTGTCATGAATACGAGCGATTGCCCTGTTTGTCGCGGAAAGCACCGCGTAGAGCTGGTTGGACGTGATGAGCTGCGCATCAGCCCGGCGGTGTTCGACTGCTGCTGTTATCTT
The DNA here is from genome assembly GCA_049516515.1 of Methanoregula sp. Taxonomy (GTDB): domain Archaea; phylum Halobacteriota; class Methanomicrobia; order Methanomicrobiales; family Methanospirillaceae; genus Methanoregula. Next base: position 3,922 of record JBEKTA010000095.1, read on the forward strand.
GCGCACCAGTTCGGCGAACTGAGATTTCGGGTCCCCGCCTTTCTGGAGATAAAAGTCAGCCCCGTTTTCAAAGGCTTCGATGGCAATCTCTTCCCTGCCCCTGCCGGTGAACAAAATGAACGGGATGGTTTTATTGATGGCCCGGATCCGTTTTAAAAACTCAATGCCATCCATCCCCGGCATCTGGTAATCGGAAACGATGGCCTCTATCCCACAGGATTTTACGAGATCGAGTGCACCGGAAGCTGATGAGACCGTGGTCACGGTAAATTTTTTTGTCTTTTCGAGGTACAATTTGCCAATTTCAAGAAGGGTGGACTCATCATCGACATAGAGAACCGATATCAAAGAACCAACTGCCGGAGATCTCTTTTGGATGAAGAATGCTTGCAAATAGCAATAAATATTTCGCCTTTAGTAAATACCTGATAAATTATTGCCACCACAATATATCCCGGCCGGATACGAAGGCGATACACCTGGAATGTCCCGTTTAAGAAAGTTTCATCGGGTCAGAAACAGGCTCTTCTTTTTGCCATCATAAAAAAAGATGTCCGCTACCCTCCGGTGCAACAATCGATATGAGGGAACAATCCCTGAAAATTCCCCGGTGTGGCAGGGATTGTGCATGGCGTTCGTCCGATCGCTGTGCGCCACGTGGTATTGCAAAGGAAGCAGGTACCCCCGGAAAAAACCGGGCTGAACGAAACCGCTGCCAACGGATATACGGGGATGACCATGGTGATGCCATGAATTACTGTCCCGTCTCGCAAGAGAGTGTGTAAGGAACCGGCCGGGAACCAGACCCGGCACGGGCCTCACTGTTGCAAGCTCGATTGTGAGGGTATAAGACAATGAAATAAACCGGGTGCGCCGGGAGAATATACAAAACAAAGAATGAACCGGATTAAAATTATACGGTCTTAATCAGGTGAACCCCGGTATCGGTGATCTCGTAGATGAGATCTCCAGTCTCCTTTTTCAGCTTCTTGAGATCGGTTATGATATCCTGCAATTCGTACTCCCGGTCCCTTGTCGCGATCGAATACGGCCTGTCCGGCTGGTGGTTTTCCGGGGTGATGGCAAGAAGTTCACAGGTACTGCGCTGCCGGGTTATTTTGAATTCAGAAATTTTGGCGAGATCGATAGAGAGGGAATCCCCCTGGTGGTAGACCCCGGTATGTCTGAATTTTATAAATACGCTCATACAAATCCCTTTTCTGCTTCTCTTCCCACGGTCATGGGGCCGGCAGCATTTTTTGTGACGCTGCTGCATTCATGGGATTTTTGCCCCTGGGTCCGGTTATTTCCGCCCCTGTCACGGGTGACCGGTTGCCCTCGTTGCTGGTATTGCATCTCTTCCCTTCTTCACAGCATTCATTCTCCCGGATTTTTGGAAACGTTTCGGTTCCGGTTAAGCGGTTCGTGGTGCTTTCCCTGATTGCACCATTCGTGGCATCATCAGCGTTCTCTTTGATATCAATCGCTGTCATCGCTCTGCTGTGGTGGGCAAGAATAGGTTCAGCGGCACATATAGGTATCTGACGTACCTCCCCCGGTTGTACGGCTGGATTCATGCCGGCTTCACCTTGTCAACGGCATATCCTCAAGCGGTGACGATCCTGTGAAGAAGGGAAACATGCCACGTGTCCCCCCTCTTTTAAAAAATTCAGGGTCTGGGTTGTCAGAATGAATCCTGGTTTACCCTCCTCATCCCTTGTGAACCATTCTCACTGGCCAGGTCCTCATTGGACTCACCAAAACCTCTACATACCTTCAACATGTCAGCCGCCATTAATAATGCAAACGTAGTTGGTCGAATGAGTGGTTTTCACAGAAGAGAAGATACAGGTGCAGCAGACCCGAATGCGTTAAACCCCGATGGTACGCCGGTCTGCCGGGTAAGGCTGCCGAAAAAATGGAACAACGAGCAGTTTGCCCGTGCCGAGACAATGATGGGGGCAAATCACATCCGCGTCCAGTGTATTGACGGCATCCCCCGCATGGGCCGGATCAAGGGCAAGATAAAGAAACGACAGTGGATACGGGAAGGCGATACCGTCATTGTCGTTCCCTGGAGTATCCAGGATGAGAAATGCGATATCATCTACCGGTACCTCAAGCCGCAGACCGACTGGCTGCGGAAGAACCGGTACATTTAACCGGCAATTTTTTTTAATTTTTTTTTACTATCCTGCATTTTATCCTGTTGCCGGA
>JBEKTA010000096.1:0-5987 GCA_049516515.1 Methanoregula sp.
CGCCATTACCGGCCAGGTGCCGACCACGATGCTTGGGAATGATGCCTTCCAGGAATCGGACATCCAGGGCATCACGATGCCGATTACCAAGCACAACTACCTTGTCAAGGATACCTCCGATATCCCCCGTGTAGTACAGGAAGCGTTCTACATCGCGGGCACGGGCCGGCAGGGACCGGTCCTTATCGATCTGCCAAAGGATGTCAACACCCGTTCGGTAAAAGAACCGGTCGTGCCGGAAAAAGTGACACTCCGGGGCTACAACCCGACATACAAAGGGAACAAGCGCCAGATCGACAAGGCAATCGAACTGATCACCGCTGCTGAGCGCCCGCTCATCTACGCGGGCGGAGGCGTGATCTCGTCCAATGCATCACCGGAACTCGTGACATTTGCGACATCCCTTGGCATCCCGATCACGACCACCCTCATGGGAATCGGTTGCATTCCCTGCGATCATCCGCTCAACCTCGGGATGCTTGGCATGCATGGCACCGAGTACGCGAACTTTGCTGTAACGGAATGCGATCTTCTGATTGCGATAGGAGCCCGGTTCGATGACCGGGTTACGGGCAAGATCGACACCTTCGCGCCGCATGCAAGGATCATTCACATCGATATCGATCCGGCCGAGATCGGAAAGAACAAGCGCGTGGACGTACCGATTGTTGGCGATGTCAAATCCGTGCTGACCGATATGATCGCGGGTTTGAAGAAGATCGGCGCCTGCGAGGCGTGGAACAAGAAGATCAAGAACTGGAAGCAGCACCACCCGCTCCGGTACGGGGAGGACAATGGCTGCCTGCACCCGCAGTTCATCCTCCAGCAGATGAACGAACTTTTAAAGGGCGACGCAGTGATCGTTTCGGAAGTTGGTCAGAACCAGATGTGGACTGCCCAGTACTTCTGCTTCCGCCAGCCCCGGACGTGGATCACCTCCGGTGGCCTTGGCACGATGGGCTACGGTTTTCCCGCAGCCATCGGGGCGCACTTTGCCCGGCCTGATGTCCCGGTCTTTGACGTGGCCGGCGACGGGAGCATCCAGATGAACATACAGGAGATGGGAACGGTGGCGCAGTACAAGATCCCGGTGAAGATCGCCATCCTGAATAATATGTTCCTCGGGATGGTGCGCCAGTGGCAGGAACTCTTCTATGACCGGCGCTACTCGTACACCGAGCTCCCGCCGGTGGAGTTCGTAAAGATCGGGCAGGCGTATGGCATCGACGGCATCAAGGTGGAGTCCTGCGAAGACGTGATGCCAGCCTTAAAAGCCGCGGTGGACTGCGACGGGCCGTTCGTGCTTGACTTCCGGATCGAGCGGGAGGAGAATGTGTTCCCTATGGTGCCGGCCGGGGCTGCGATTAACGAGATGATCGGAGGGCATCCGCGATTATGAAGGCGCACACGTTATCCGTCCTTGTGGAGAACAAGGCCGGTGTCCTATCAAGAGTCACGGGCCTCTTCTCACGGCGTGGGTTTAACATCGAGAGCCTTGCAGTCGGTCCCTGCGAGGAGCCGTACATGAGCCGGATCACGATTGTCGTGATCGGCGACGATGCGCAGATCGAGCAGGTGATGAAGCAGCTCAACAAGCTCATCGATGTGATCAAGGTCTCGGACCTGACCGACAACGAGCGGGTCGAACGCGAACTGGTGATGTTCAAGGTGACGGCCGATCAGGGTTCGACCCGGGCCGAGATCATGCAGATCGCGACGATCTTCCGCGCCCAGATCGTGGATGTGGGAGCAAAATCGGTGGTGCTCCAGGTTGTCGGGGATACCGACAAGATCAACGCGATGGAGAAACTGCTCCGCCAGTTCGGGATCAAGGAACTGATCCGGACCGGAAGGATTGCAATTTTACGCGGCACAAAGACCGTGACAAGCAGCAAATAATTTTTTTTTGTTTGTTGAAAATGAAAACAACCGCAGGCTTTTTCCTTTCCGGATCTTTGGGATGGGGGTCATGCCTTCAAATCTGAGGGGATCAAGATCTTTTTTCGTGGCTGAAACCCTTCAAAAGATGCGAACGGGCAACACCACACCCCCGGGTGATAAACGTGTGCGATCGGAGCTCGTATCGGGGCGGAAATACCCGGTGTCATCTCATAATTACCCATGGGAGATCCCCCTTTTTACACCCTGATGACCGCCCGATAACATTTCGATTGTGTTATATGTTAGCATACAACAACTTAACAAGGTATTATGTTTGGATTACCGGGTATCACGATTTTGGCTGTTGGCGGCGTGACGGTTGTCGCTATCATAGCACTCCTGTACTGGGGCCTGACCTTTGGGGGGCATGACTAAATGGCGGATATTATCACTATCGTTGTCGTCGCTCTGTATTTCCTGCTGATGCTGGGCATTGGTGCATGGGCTTCACGCAAGATCAAAACGGCTGAAGATTATCTTATCGCAGGCCGTTCACTTGGGTTCTGGGTTTTTATCCTCCTTATGATCGGTGCGGTCTGCTCGGGGATGTCGCTTCTGGGCGTCTCGGGGCTAGGGTACCGGGCCGGTTGGCCGACCATGTGGGAAGAGATATTTGTCCCGCTTTCGATCGGGTTCTGTATCATCTTCTTCGGGGTGAAACTCCATAATGTGGCAAAGGTGTCCGGTTATGTCACCGTGCAGGACTATCTTGCCCACCGGTACGAGAGCCCCACGGCGCTGCGCGCGCTCTCGGCAGTGGCCGGTATCATCGTCTCGCTCATCTATCTTGTCGGGCAGTACACGGCAATCTCGATTGTACTGATGTGGCTTTTTGCGATTCCCCTGTGGCTCGCGCTCCTTATTGCGACGCTGGTGACCATGATCTATACCACGATTGGCGGATTGTACGCGGTTGCCTGGGCGTCCCTGATCCAGTCCATTATCCTCATCGTCGGGATCTTTGTGATGGCGCCGATTATCATCTACTATGCCGGTGGTTTTACGCATGTCAATGAGGTGCTCGCAACCATTAACCCGAACCTGGTCATGCCGTGGATGCCCAGCGGTGCCTTCACTCCTGCCTATATCGTCTCATTTGCGATCATGCTCATGGTGGGCCTTGCCTGCGCCCCGCACGTGATCAACAATGTGCTCGCGGTAAAAGATGTCAAATACTTCAAATGGGCGCCACTCATCGCTTTTTTGATCTACGGCGCAGCCATGTACCTCTTAAAGTTCACCGGCCTTGCCGGGCTCGTGATGGTCAAAGGCGGCGTCTTTACCCTGCCCGCCGTCTCGAATGCCTCTGACTTTATTATCCTCTACGGCATCCAGTACTCGCTTCCCATTCTTGCCCTCTGGGCAATCTTTGCCGTGATCGTGCTCGCCGCGGTCATGTCAACTACCGACCGGCTGATGCTGACCATCGGTGCAATGTGTTCCTGGGATCTTTATAAGAAAATTCTCAAGCCCAATGCGAGCGACAAGAGTGTCGTTCTGCTTTCCAAGATTGTTGTGGTGCTCTCCGCCATCGGCACGATGATCCTTGCGATCAGCCCGCCAGCTGCACGTGCAAGCCTCATCTGGATGGGGATAGGGATCATGCTTGCCACCTTTGCAGTCCCGTTCCTTGCCGGTCTCTACTGGAGGGGCGCAACCCGGGACGGGGCGCTTGCAAGCATGCTTCTGGGGCTCGTTTCGGCAGTGGTGTTTGGGGCTCTCAACTATTTCCAGATTACACTCTTTGGCTATAACTTTGGAAATATCCCCTTACACTTCTCGTTCTACCCTCTGGTCATCTCGATTGTTGCTATGTATGTCGTCAGCATGTTCTCCGCAAAAACATCGGATAAGGTTCTTAACGAAACCCAGACCGGCTGGTATATCTCAAAGCAGTAGATCAGCCACTCTTTTTTACAAGTAACGGTGCATTTTTATAAATTTTGCCCGCCAACACATGTGCAGTGAAAACGGCAATTCTCGGAGGCGGATTATCCGGCCTGACACTGGCCCGGCTCCTGCACGAAAAAAAAACAGATCTTGTGGTCCTTGAAGCAGAGCCGGAATACGGCGGGCTCTGCCGGTCACGGACCACCGGTGGGTTCACGTTCGATATCGGCGGTTCGCACATCATTTTTTCAAGGGATTCCGAAGTTCTCACCTTCATGCGGCAGATGATTGCCGGGAACGAGCAGGAGAATTCACGGAATACGAAGATCTTCTACAAGGGCCGGTACGTGAAGTACCCCTTTGAGAATGGCCTCTCCGACCTGCCCCCAGAGGATCGGTTCTTCTGCATCAGCGAGTTTGTAAAAACGCTTGTGGCCGTGGAAAAAGGCGACCTTCCGGCGCCGGAAACATTCCGCGACTGGATCTACTACACGTTCGGGAAAGGGATCGCCGAATGCTACATGGTGCCGTATAACGAGAAGATCTGGAAGTACCCGACAGAAAAGATGTCCCGGCACTGGGTAGACGGGCGCATCCCGAGGCCGCCGGTCGATGACGTAATCAAATCCGCGATTGGCATCCCGACCGAGGGGTACACCCACCAGTCGGTCTTCTCTTACCCGCTTGACGGCGGGATCGAAGCACTCGTAAAGGCAATCGCACGGCCGGTAGAGCCATACATCAGAACGGATTTCCGGATCCGCTCGATCAGAAAACTGGGCGGTCGGTGGCTTATCAGCAGCGGCACGGAATCGATCGAGGCAGACCATATTATCTCAACCATTCCCATCCAGCACCTGATTGCGGCACTTGATCATGTTCCGCCGTCAGTCCGGAAGGCCTGCGCTGCCCTCACGTACAACTCGCTCGTCTGTGTCAACATCGGTCTTATAGGAAGCGTGCCGGATTATTCGTGGCTCTACATCCCCGACCCGGCGCTTGGGAAGACCAACCGGATCTCGTTCCCGTCCCAGTACAGCCGGCACGTGGCGCCTGAAGGTCACAGCGCGATCCTCGCCGAGATCACGCACCAGCCCGGCGACAACGTAGCTCATATGACCGATGAGAATCTTATCGCAGAAGTCACCGGCACACTGGCTGAAATGAACCTGGTAACGCCGGACCAGATCGTCTCTGCATCTGTCGTGCACCAGCCGTTTGCATACGTGGTCTACGACACAGAATACCAGAAAAATATTGCGATTCTCCGGGACTACTGCGGGTCGATTGGCATCCCGCTCGTGGGCCGGTTTGCCCAGTTCGAGTACCTCAACATGGACGGCTGTATCAGGAGCGTGCTGGATTTCGTAAAATCGTATCCGGCCTGAACCAGATTTACTTTCACCGGCATCACGCTTATAATCCGACAACCTAAAAAATGTACAGGAGTTTTTCTGACCCGCATGATATCGGTAATCGTCCCGTCATTCAATGAAGAGGAGAATATCGCCCAGTGCCTTGTCTCGCTCTCACACCAGACGGTCAATAAGAGCGAGTACGAGATCATTGTCGTTGACGGAGGGTCAACAGACAGTACCTGCGAGATTGCCCGTAAGTATGCCGATAAGGTCTTTATCCAGACCTCAAAGAAAGTCGGAGGGGCACGAAACGACGGTGTAATGGCCTCAAAAGGCGATATTATCGCATCGACCGATGCCGACTGCATCCTCCCGCCGGACTGGCTCGGGCGGATCAGGAACAATTTTGCAGATCCGGCAGTCGTGCAGGTTTACGGCCCGGTCTACCCTATCGAGGACAGTATCGGCAACCATTTCTCACTTTTTCTCGCAAATACCTTCTCCCGGATCGGGTACTACAGCCGCACATTTTACTACACGCTCGGCTGCAATACCGCGTTCCGCAAGGACGCATTTATCAAAGCCGGCATGTACCGGTGTATCGATGCAGGGGACGACATCGAGATCGCAATGCGCATGAAAGATGAGGGGAAGATCCGGTTTGATGGGAAACTGAAGGTCGGTTTCTCCATGCGCCGGTACCAGCAGTACGGTACGCTCACATCGCTATACGAGTGGTTTTATATCGTCGCCCACGGTGGGGAGACCCAGAAGTATGCTTATACCCAGAAAAAATAT
>JBEKTA010000097.1:0-5911 GCA_049516515.1 Methanoregula sp.
GATCCGCGGGGTTGACGAAGCCGGGAAAGGATCGGTGCTGGGGCCGATGGTGGTCGCTGCGGTAGGTGCGCAGTCCGCAGATGTCTTTTCTGATCTCGGTGTGAAAGATTCAAAACGACTCACGCCGGCAGAGAGGGAACGGCTTTTTCCCCTCATCAAAAAACGGTGCAGGGTTGCAACGGTGATAATCCCCGCAGAGGAGATTGATGCCATCCGGCGCGAGATGACCCTGAATGCCTGTGTTGCCCGGGCCCATGCTCAGGTGATAAGGAAACTGGCCCCCGATACCGCGTATGTCGATGCGTGCGATGTCAACCCGCTCCGGTACGCGGAAACGGTCCGGAGTCATCTCGATATTGCGTGCGAGATCGTATCGGAGCACCACGCAGACGATACGTACCCGATCGTTTCTGCGGCAAGCATCATCGCGAAAGTTACCCGTGACCGGGAGATAACAAAACTCGCAAAAAAATACGGTGAGATCGGGAGCGGGTACCCGTCAGATCCGATCACTATCACGTACCTCTCCGCGTACATTGACAAGCACCGGGCCCCCCCACCAATTGCCCGGAAGAGCTGGAAGACGGTGAGCACGATGCTCGCGGAAAAATCCCAGAGCAACCTGTCTGCATTTATTTAGATTCTGGCGTTTTGCAGTTCAGGATATTTTACACCACCATTCCTTTATGTGGTTATCCTGTCCATGAAGTACAGATGGATTGGATCTTCATCCTGATTGCCCTGGTGGCCATCTACGCCATCGCTGCGTATATTATTTACACCAGGAAGATCTGGGCCGATCATATTGTTTTCTACGGCCCGATCATGGCGATCAAGACCACCCGGGTAAAATTTTTCGATAAATTTACTGCACTGCGAACGTTTTTCAGGATCTACGGGACCCTCGGGGTCATCGCGGTGGTCCTCGTTTCGGTCTTTATTACCGTGATGCTGTTTGTCTCGATCCGGTACACGCTGATGATCAGGCCTGAACCGACCGGCATCTACGAACCCCAGAATATCCTTTTGATCCCGGGGCTCAACGAGTATGTCCCGTCTACGTTCGCAGTCTGGTTTGCATTCTTCCTGACTATCGTGGTACACGAGTTCGGGCATGCGATTCTCTGCCGGGTTGAAAACATCAAGGTCAAGGGCATGGGTGTGCTCCTTGCCGTGATCCCGATCGGGTTTTTTGTCGAGCCGGATGAAGAGGAACTCGAGCAGAAAAAAGGCATGCCCAAGATACGGATGTTCGGTGCCGGGATCACGAACAACCTTGTGGTTGGTTTCTCCTGCTTTGTGCTGCTTATCCTGATGTTCGGTCTCGTTGTGCCGGCGACCCAGCCGGCTATCACCGGGATCTACAAAGGGTATCCTGCGGATAACGCGAGCGTGCCGCAGGGCTCCGTGGTGACAGCAGTAAACGGGGTACCGGTTGCCAGCCGGGCGGATGTGTCCGCGATCCTGAATACGACAAAACCCGGGGATACGGTTACCCTGACGACCGCAAAAAACGGGATCGCCTCCGATTATAAACTCACCCTTGCGGCGTGGCCTTCCGGCTCCGGCAGCAACCAGACCAGCGGGTTCATGGGAGTCGAGTACTATGATAGTGTGGCCGTCAAGACTGCGGTCGGGACGATGCTCTCACCGATCGGGTTCGTTGAATTCCTGATAGTTCCCTTTGCAAGCGGTGACGGGTCGCAGTACCTGCGTATCCTCGCGTTCGATACCCCGGATACTTCGTATTACCAGGTGCCCTTTGCCGGGTTCTGGGATGCAATCCACATCCTCTTCTGGTGTGCGTGGATCAATATCAACGTGGGGATCTTCAATGCGATCCCGATGGTCCCGCTGGACGGCGGCTACATCTTCAAGGAAGGGGTCGACCGGCTGCTCGACCGGCGCGGGCTCATTAAATATTCCGGATATGTGGTCGGGGCAGTTAGCTACGTGATGATCGTGGTGCTGATATCGCTTATCGCGCTGCCGTATTTACTGCATATGTGAGGATCCGGCAGGAGAGGATCCGGGCATAGGTGCAGAAATGGTTATCTGTGTAAAATTAATTCAGGATCTCCTAACGGACAAACATTACTTTCCCGACAATGATCAACTCGAGGACACAGCAACCATTTTTTACCTATGTTACGATTGATGCCGCCTGGTTGATTATCACTGGTGTTGTCGCCGATGTTACGATTGATGCCGCCTGGTTAATTATCACCGGTGTGGTTGTCACGGCCGTGACCTGCGTGGTTGGCACGGTTGTCTCTGTTGTTGCGGCATGAACCATTGTGGTGGCGGGGGTAGTTGCCTCCGTTGAAGATCCCGAATGGCTGAACCCTGACAGAATGCTCTCGAGGGATCTCGTTTTTGGCAGGACAACTGCAACAGCCACTACCGCAATAATGACAATAACGATAACCAAGGCTAAAACCAGTTTCTTTCTGCTCCGGCGGGATTTTACAGGGGGCATCGATCTGGGAACACGCGGTGTCGGGGAGGGGTTTTTTGGAGAGAAGAACCGGGACATGAACCTCTTTTGCGGCTGCACTGCTGTGGGTCCCGGCAGGACTGCATGCAAGGGATCACCGGGAACGTTTACCGGGGAGGGTTCGATGAGTTTTTCTCCGGATGGGATCTCATGTTCAATTGGCCGCTCTGTTTTTCCTGTCGGTACAGATGTGACGGGAATGGAAATGGCGACCGGGACCTGAGGTACTTTTCCCGGGACTATAATCCGGGAGCCGCACTTGTTGCAGAAACCGGAACCCTCCGGTACCTTCGTACCGCATCGGGTACAATAGGTGCCGAGTACCGATTCGGATGCCGGTGCGGGCGCCGGTGCAGGAGCCTGCCACGATACCAATGGCGTTTCCTCAATCTTTCTTTCAGATGGTCGAGTTATGGACTGTATGTAACGTGCCGTGGGTGTCGGCGGTAACCGTGATCCGGCAATCCCGAATCCGGGGGGAGATACCGGGCCAGATTTTTCTGCCGGGTCAATACCGGGAATAATCGTACGGTTAACCCGCTCAAAGGACGGGGTGATGTTTTCCTTTATCACACGGACCCATTCATTGCGTTCTTTTGCCCGGTTTCCCCCCCCTTCTCCCGAGAATGTCAGCACCATCTGCCGCATCCTGCCGTCCTTTGTGACCGCTGCAAGCGTGATCATCGTCTCGCGGATCGCATTCTCCCCGGACTCCACGGTCTGGATCGAGGTAAGCGGGATCTCTTTTTTGGGCAGAATGTTTTTTGACCTGTCAATAAGGATAATTCGTTTGTTGGTGAGGACTGCTTCAAACGAGATCGATTTTACATGAACCCCGGTAGTCCGGATGAGAATTCTTTCATCACCGTGTAATTCTGGATTATCCATAGACCTCCCTCCCGCGAGTCTTTCAACGATGGGATGTTTGCCGAGAAAAATATATGAGGCTTTCGAAGAACGCCGAGGGTTGTACAGTCTCTTAATTATTTCTCATCGATCTTTGTTCAAGCGGGACATCTCTTCCGGCCCTTCTGCCAAAGTCCCCCCGCCATTCATCATTTTTTCATATTCCCGTTCCTGAAAAACAGGGTCATAACCACAACCGGTGGCAGGTTCCTCTCCTCTTCCGGCAGGTAATTTGCCTAAAAAACGTGCCCTCCGGAACATCACTAAAGGGAAAATATTATGCGCTGATGTGAGCGTATTTTGCCAATCTCAACCAAAATTCAGCGATGTTCTCCTGCGGTGGACAACGGGACTGCCGGAGATTGTCCACCACAGTTTCCTGGGCATCAACAGGGGCGGAAACGGGCCCGGATGTGCACCGGGGATGGTAAGGGCAGAGGGCGAGAGTATTTGAGTATCATGGAACTGGCACCACCAGACAATGGTACCGGTAGCCCAAAAAATCACGATTCATGAAAATGCACCATCAGTATATGATTCCTCGGATATGTCTTCTTCAATAAATTTATCCTTTGAAGGAATGATATACCTTTATGAAATTTCGCCATCGTTATCTCACGACCAGTGTCGTTCTGGCTCTTTTTCTGATGGTGACCGTGCTGTTCGGAGCGGGCGTTTGTGCAGGGTCCAATGAAAGTGGGTCGAATCCGTCTGGTCTCGTGGCACTGGCCGGAAATACTTCCGGACCGGCAGCTCCCGTTACAAATACGCATACTGTCATGCATTTTACCCAGGACCAGCTGGATGAGATGCAGGCGCAGATTGCTGCTTCACCAAAATATTCTGCACCCAGAACGGCGCTTCTCGCGGCGCAAAATTCACCCGCCGGTGGTTTTCCGGGTTCCATGAGCCTGCTTTCGTATCTCCCCTATATCCCGTCACAAAGAAACCAGGCAAGTTGCGGGAACTGCTGGGTCTGGGCATCAACCGGGGCCCTTGAGGTCGATCATAATGTCAATTTCGGTACAAGCGACCGGCTTTCCATCCAGTACTTCGATTCGAAATACCAATACGATGGGGATGGCTATGCATGCAACGGGGGATGGCTGTCCACCTTTACCAGCTGGTATAATTCGGACAGAACCCCGATTCCCTGGACCAATACGAATGCATCTTTCGGGGATGCCAGTGCTGGTTCCGGGAGCACCCTGGTTCCATTCAGTTCCATTGCGACATCCCCTTCCTACACGCTGAATTCCCTGACATATACCACGATTACAACCTATGGTTCGGGTGTGACGAACGCCACAGCTATCACAAATATTGAAAGTGCCCTGAATTCAAATAAAGCGGTCGAGTATTCGTTCTTTATGAATACTACCGGATGGAATGCTTTCGATAATTTCTGGGACTCATCCCCTAGTACGACTATGTTCGATCCGTCTCTCTATAGTAGTGGTAATCAAGCCGGGGGACATGCGGTTCTCATTGTCGGTTATAACACCACGGATCCGGGCGGCCCGTACTGGCTTGTGGTGAACAGCTGGGGCACAACTACAAACCGGCCGGACGGGACGTTCCGGCTTAATATGAGCCTGAATTATAATGCTGCGATCAGCGGCGCCGGCGAGCAGAACACGTTCCAGTACCTCACTTCAAATTTCCCGGCAAACACTGCGGCGCCCACCGTCAGCAATGTCACACCGAATTACGGCCCGCCTGCCGGTGGTACATCGGTAACTATCTCCGGGATAGGTTTTACCGGGGCGACTGCAGTAAAGTTTGGCAGCACACCGGCAACTTCGTTTGCTGCCAACACGGCCGAGGCCGATTCACAGATCACCGCGACTGCCCCGGCCGGTACAACCGGAACCGTTGACGTGACGGTCATTAACTCCTACGGCACATCGCCGACGTCATCAGCCGACTACTATACCTATACCGGGTCGACCCCGGCCCCGACGGTAACCGGAATCAACCCGGCGACTGGAGTGAACACGGCAACGACCTCCGTGACCATCAGTGGCACGAACTTCAACACGACCACATCCGGGACCAAGGTCAACCTTACGAGGACCGGCTATAGCAATGTCCCTCTGACCGGAGTGAGTGTTTCGTCATCAACATCGATCGGTGGGACGGTCCCGAGCGGAGTACCGGCCGGAACCTGGAGCGTTACGGTTATCAACCCGGATGGCCAGTCCGGAACCGGCAGCAACCTGTTCACGGTCACTACGTCGACCCCGGCCCCGACCGTGACCAGCATCGCTTCACCGGCAGCCGGTCCATTGGCCGGGGGTAACACGGTTACCATCTACGGCACCGGGTTTGTTTCCGGTGCGACAGTTTCGATCGGTGGCAATGCTGCTACCAACGTTAACGTGGCATCAGGCACGAGTATCACGTGCACTGCCCCGGCCGGTTCAGCCGGTGCGGTTTCCCTGACGGTCACGACGCCCGGTGGCACCAGCAACGCAGTAACCTATACGTACAGAAATATTCCAGCCG
>JBEKTA010000098.1:0-6318 GCA_049516515.1 Methanoregula sp.
ATCCCGCTCCGTGCCGTGAGCGGGTGGCTCATCCGCTGGAGGCCGACGATAAAGAAGAAGATCGTCGCGATATAGATCGGGTCGATCACCCAGGAAAGGTCGATCATCCCTTAAGCCTCCTTCTTGGGCTTCTTCCCGCTGCGGTCAAACATCTGGAGGATCCGTTCCGTGACCACGTAGCCGCCGGTGACGTTTGCCGCGCCGAGGACGACTGCGATAAACCCGATGATCTGTTCCAGGGGCGTTGTTGCAAGGCCGAGCGCGACCATGGCGCCGACAAGCACGATCCCGTGGATGAAGTTCGAGCCGCTCATGAGCGGCGTGTGGAGAATGACAGGGACCCGGCTGATGACAACATAGCCGGTAAATGCGGCCAGCATCACGATGTAGACCGCGGTCCAGAGCGTAGTGGAGTCTATCATGGCTTTCCTCCGTTCAGGAGATCGCTTGTTGGTTTATGGACGACCTTCCCTGCGTGTACGAGCAGGCTCGCGGTCAGGATCTCGTCGGTGAACTCCGTCACCAGGGTCCCCTCCTTCGTGATGAGGAGGGAAAGGAACGACTGGAGGTTCTTTGCATACATCTGGCTGGAATGGAACGGCACCCGGGCCGGGAGGTTCTGCGGGCCGATGATCATGACGCCGTACTCCCGGATGGTTTTACCCACCTGAGTCAGCTCGCAGTTACCGCCCGATTCGGCCGCCATATCGATGATGACTGCACCCGGCCGCATCGTCGCGACGGTCTCTTTTGTAACAAGGACCGGGGCCTTGCGGCCCGGGATTGCAGCTGTCGTGATGACGATGTCTGCCCGTGCGACTGCGGCGGACACCATCTGCTGCTCCTGTGCCTTCTCTTCTGGGGTGAGCTCGCGGGCATAACCGCCCTGGCCTTCGGCGTTGATCTCAAGTTCGAGGAACTTTGCGCCAAGGCTTCTGACCTGCTCGCCGGCGGCTCTCCTTACATCGTAGGCTTCGACAATAGCGCCGAGCCTCTTTGCCGTGGCGATCGCCATGAGGCCGGCGACACCGGCGCCGAGAATGAGCACCGTTGCCGGGCGGATCGTACCTGCGGCGGTTGTCAGCATCGGAAGGAACTTCGGGCAGTTGTCCGCACCAAGGACGGCAGCCACGTACCCGCCGGCGGTTGCCTGCGAACTGAGTGCGTCCATGCTCTGGGCGCGGGAGATCCGCGGGACAAACTCAAGGGCAAAAGCAGTGATCTTACGGTCGCGCATCCGTGCGATCGCATCGAGGTTGCGGGCCGGGTTCATGAACCCGATGACCATGGTGCCTTCGACAAACATATCGATATCGGCAACAGTCGGGGGCTGGACACACAGCACGACCTTTGCACCGGAGAAGAGTTCGGCCCGGCCGGAGACAATTGTCGCCCCGGTGGCCGTATAAAGTGCATCGGGATAATACGCGCCCGTCCCCGCGTCATGCTCGATCCGGACCACGTGGCCCGCCTTCGTGAGTTTCTGGACGACCTCCGGCACTGTCGCCACCCGCTGTTCTCCCGGGGTCTGCTCCTTTGGAACAGCAACAATGATCGGATTAATCCCTTTTGTATCCTGTGCACTGGCGGGAGCGCTCAAAACTTCCACCCGCCCTGTTCGGCTTTTAGACTACGGAACAACGTTTTCACTCCATGGATGATCTGCACTTGTATCGTATGCGTTAGATGGCAAGCTTCTTTATTTTACGCACCCGGACGGCAACGCCACGCTTGGAATTTTTCATTTCAGCCGCCGACATCGCAGCCCGGCCGGTCGCCATCGCTTTTGGCCCGACCACGAGCACTTCGTCACCGTCCCTGATTTCGGGATCGGCATCGACCACGCCCGGCACGAGCACGTCGCCCTCGGGCAAAAAGTCACTGATCGTCACGCGGTAGCCCTCCGGGATCAGTTCCCAGCCTTCAAAGGTCGGGCGCAGCAGGCCGTTCCCGGTGTCGATAGAAAAGCGCTGTATGTTGCCCTTGGAATAGAACAGCTCCGGGAAATGGCCCCGGGAGAGCATGCTTTTTGTGTCGACATCGCAGCCGAACTGGTACGAGAGCATCCCGTGGAGCCGGTCATCCTTTACCCGGCGTTCGCTGTCAAGCGCCCGGCTGAGCTGTGAGAGGGCTTCATCGCCGGTCGGGTGCTCGCGGCAGGAATATTCGAGCGTGATCCCACAGGTCTCTGCCGCCATCTCCGCGACCTTAAGCGCCCCGCCTTCGAGATGGGCGATCACCCGTTCGTACTTGTGCAGGGCAAGGTAGCGGGCGACAATGTCCGAGATGTACGCGCACTCCTCGGCGTCCCAGTACCCGGTGACCGGGACATCGTAGTGCATCGCGGGATACACGCATTCGAGTTCCCGGGGGACAAGACCGAGCGGCGAGGTGATGATGAGCTCGTGGGCCCGGCCGTTAATCGCCATCTGGAACCGGCGGTGGCTCTGCGAGAGCGAGTAGGGTTTCTTTGCCGAGCAGGGGAGGAGGACGGCGACCGTAGCCTTCGGGGGTTTATAGCGGGAGAGAAGCCGTTCGGCAAACCTCCTGACCTCGACTCTCTGCATCGATTCCCCGGAGTTTGCCCGCATCACGCCGCTCCGTGCGACCGGGGCATACGGTTCGGTCCCGGCATAATCCACGTCAAGGTGGCGCATAATGGCGACGTGATTTGCGTTCATCCGGCACCGGGCTTCGACAAGTTCCCGGAGCTTGGACTGCCCGATGAAATACCGGACGAGCGCGACCTCGCCTTCAAGGGCGAGCCGGTTATGCAGTTTCAGGTCGTCGGCCCGGCAGCCTTCGCAGGCACAGATGCCGGCTTTCTGTGCATCGGCCGGGAACTCTCCTTCGGGCGTGCAGAATCGTCCCTGCGCTGATTTGAGATCGGCTGCAATGTAATCAAAGAGGCCAAAGCCCGAATAACAGAGGATGTGGACGTTTGACGGGAGGGCGGTGCCCGGCGCATACCAGAGCGTGTCGGCCGGCGTCTTTTCCCGGATATTTTTGAGCCACTCGGCATACCTGCGGGGATTTGAGAGGGCCGTGTGCCAGTTTGCGACCATCACGACGTCGCCGCTCGCGGCCGGGTTCTCAAGCGCCGGGTGGATCGTGACCGGCTGGTCCGGGCCCCGGGGAATATAGGTCTTTACAAATTCCGCAGGTGCAGAGAGCGGAACATTACTGCCGCCGCGTGCCGCGAGCGCAGGAAAGACGGTTTCTGTTTCGAGCACCGCGGGAAACGGCACCTGCGGGACGGGCCCACCCTCGCAGGTGAGGATACCGGACCGGGCAAGGCCGTCGCGTTTCCTGATATCGATCCGGATCATTCGATCAGCTCCGCGGCTTCCCCGAGTTCTTCGGCAAAAATGTTTTTCCATTCGGCATGGAGGCCGCAGACCCGGATCCGGCATCCCTTGTGGCTGTCTGCAAGCATTCGGATCCCCTTGCAACCCTGCCTGACCATCGCCGCATCCCATTCGGGGATCTCGCTCTGGCCGATAGGGAAGGTCTCCTTTAAGTCCGGGGGATAGGGGCCGAAGGGCGGCTTGAAGTACAGTACGGTGTCGTACCCCTCGCGGATGCCGTTGTCGCAGGCGACAAGGACATGTTCCCCGAGGCGCAGCCGGGCAATCATGCGCTGGTACCGCAGGACCTCGGTCCGGGCGCAGCTCTCATCGCCCCGGTAGAAGAACCGGCGCTTGTGGGCCCGGTCAAACTGTTCAAGTTCCGCATTATGCTGGAGCAGCCGCCGGTACCCCGACAGGAGCTGCGGGTGGTTCCGGCACCGCTCGTCCACGAGTTCCCAGAGCGTGCCGTCGGTAATCGCCTGCCGGATCCTTGCTATCTCGGCAAGGGTGACGGCGAGGTTGTGGAGGGCAAGGAGCCGGGTCCGGTCTTTTGCGGTGCGGAGCTGTTCTGCCGTATGGCTCCGGCAGACCGCACACGAGCAGGGGAGATCGGCGAGTTCGTCGATCTTGAAACTCCCGTGAGTGGTGAGGTATCGCCCCTCTTTTGCATAGAGCGCGTAGGCAGCGGAATCAAAAAGGTCGCAGCCCATCGCGGCAGCCAGCGCAAACATCACGGGATGGCCGGCACCAAAGAGGTGAATGCAGGACGAACGCGGGAGCGTGCGTTTTGCGGCAAGGACCACATCGACGAGGTCCCGGTACCGGTAGGATTCCATGAGAGGCACGACCGCACCGATCGGGCAGAACGAGAAGCCGAGGTCTCCGACTTCTTTTCCCGCCCGCTCGCGGAGGTCAGGGAAGAGACTGCCCTGCACCGGCCCGGCAATCGGGGCATCGTTCCCGAAGAGTTCCTTTGCCTCACGGAGCCGTTCCATCGTGATCGCAAGTTCCCGTTCCGCGGTCTCGCGATCCGCGTCGGGGGAGGTGGGGATATCGAGAGGTACCCAGATGTCGCTCCCGATGTCGCGCTGGTAGGTGAGCGTCTGCTCATTGGTGATTGAAACCTGCCCGTAGACCGAGAGCTGGAACGATCCGGAGTCGGTCATGATAACGCCGTCAAAATCGAGCAGCTTGTGGAGTCCTTCCTCCCTGACCTTCTCGCTGTACTGCTTGCTCTGCGAAAAAATGTAGGCGTTTGTTATGAGCGCCTCGACGCCCATGGCCTGTAGTTCCTTTGGGGTGACCAGCATCAGGTGGGGATTGATGACCGGAAGCAGCGCCGGCGTCCTGATTACTTTTTTCCCGGCAACGAGCTTGCCGGTCCGTCCTGCAATATCGCTGTCCAGGCTCTCGAATGAAATCGCCATGCCGCGGGGGTACTCCTCTTGCCTCTATGATATGCTCCGCTTTTTGTTAAACAGATCCCTTAAAAGAGCCGGTAAATATCTGGCCCTCGAAGGTGAGGATCTCGATAACGGACTGCTGCCAGCAGTGGGGGGGGAGTCCCGCTTTCTGGCAGGTCTGGTCGAGGAATGTTTTTGCATCCCAGTGATACTCGGTTGCTACCTGTGGGAGCAAAAGGCCACTTGTGCCATAGCCCCGGGCGATAAGACCGTGGCGTCCGACCTCCACATGGGCCGGGCGGTCGGCCGGTTCACAGTCGAGCGGGACGGGAATCGTAAGGACCGTCACTTCAAAATCAAGGGAGGCCAGTTCATCTTTTTTCACTCCCGGGAACCGGGGGTCTTGTGTCGCGGCAGCGACAGCGGCATCTTCGATTGCATCGCCAAGCGGCATAACCGGGTAAGGAAAACCGATACAGCCCCGGAGCTGACCTTTTTGGGTCAGGGTTACAAAGACTCCGCGTTTCCCGCCAAAGACCGGCGTCAGCGTGATCATCGGTTTTGGTTTTCGTGCAATCGTATATTCAATGGCCCCCCGGGCAAGCCGGACGGCTAGTAATCCTTCATCTGGAGTCAGCAGTTCCATGGCACAGATCTTCCGTTTCTGTGACACTTTCTGTATGTCCTGTTTAATTAGTTATCTCCCGGAAAAATTACCTCAAAATCGTTATCAGGCCCGGTCACCTGCGCCATTATTAAGGTTCGTTCGCGTATATGTTGTCGTGAGAGGGAGAGAGCGGCTGACGGTAGCTTTAGTGCTGCTGAGGAAAGTCCCCCCACCCACCGGGCACGCAGCCATACGCAAGTATGGGTGGCGAGAGTCACGGCAATGGCACAGAAACGACACGGCCTGTTCCCAGTCATGATACGGTTGAGCCTTGAAAAAGGCGAGAAGTGCGGGCAACCGCGCGAGTAACCCGCTGAGCGCTTTAACGGAACAGGATACGATGAAACGGCGAAACCCTGCGGGTGCAAGCCAGAACAGGGCAATGGATCGCTCGGTATCCGCCCGGGTATGGCGCAGAGCTGAATGCCGCATGAACAGAAGGAGGCTTACTCCTCCCACTCACTTTAGGTAATCCTGTCAGTTCCAGCCGTTTTTCCCCTTGGACGTAATACTACCCCGCATCCAATCCGGGTTCAATTTGAGCCCCGATTGCCTCTTGATCACACTAAAAGAAGCCCGTATCGGGCTCCGATTTTAAATAACCCCAAATATGCCGTATTTTGCCAAACGGACGAATTAAAACGATCACACAGACGCGTTTTGAGACCATTTTCCCGACCCGTATGGGTTTTCTGTTGATGAGGAAAATGACCGCTGCCAGAACGCGAATACGGCCCTGCAAAGGGCATTATATGGGGCTCAATTTGGGCGTATTTTTGAGAATGGGGGGATAAAAATCGTCTGATTTCGTGGGGTTACAATCGGACGATTTTACGGGCGTTTTTTTCAGCGCCTTTCAGGAGTAGGACCACCGGGATCAGTCCATGATCTCCGCGTG
>JBEKTA010000099.1:0-5876 GCA_049516515.1 Methanoregula sp.
CGATCCCGGGGGTCGGTGCGCCTGACCCTCGATCACCCGACAGACCTCGTCTGGCGGCGCAGCACATTTACCTGCGGAAGGACCATCGGCATCTGCTCGGATCATGTTGCCGCAACCCTGTCCCGGGAGCTGATCGCAGCACTCCGGAACGGTGAAGTGATGACCGTTACCCTGACCGTTACGCGTCCCGACTAAGTGTGGTAATTTTCTCTTCGGCCCCGACAAGCAGGGTTTCGCATTGTTTGACGAGCGCTGCACCCTGTTCGTATAACTTCATGCTCTCATCGAGACTCGTACCGCCGTCCTCGATCTTAGCGATGATCTGCCGTAACTGCTCGATCTTTTCTTCATATGTTTCCGTCATGATCCACACGCTCCACCATAACCCGGCTCCTGCCATCGTAAAACCGCAGGTTCAGCCGGTCGTTCTCGCCGATGGCATCTGTGGACCTCACCACGATACCATCCTTTTCCGCCACGCAGTACCCCCGGGCAAGCACCGCACGCGGGCTCCTCCCGTCAAGCGCAGTCTTCATCTCCGCAAGCATGAGACAGTCCCGCTCGATCCGGGTCACAAACGACCGTTCGAGCCGTTCAGAGAGATCCGCGGTTGCCTGCCGTTTCTCGCCGATCTTCCGGCAGAACCGCTGCGGGCGGAGACGATCCCGGAGTGCAGCGATCTCGTCCTGTGCACGTGAGACGCGGGTAAGCAGCGTCCCGCCCAACTGGCACCGGAGATCCCGAAGAGCGATCCGGAGGTCTTTCCTGTCCGGTACCACCAGCTCGGCCGCAGCCGAGGGAGTGGGTGCCCGCATATCGGCAGCGAGATCGGCCAGCGTCACGTCGACTTCATGGCCTATGGCCGATACGACCGGCACCTGGCATGCAGCAATTGCCCGCACGACATCGGGGTGGTTGAAAGGGAAGAGATCCTCGACGCTCCCCCCGCCCCGTGCGACGATCACCACATCCACCAGCCCTGCAACCCGTCTGATTGCCCGTGCGATCTCGCCGTGAGCATTATCCCCCTGCACCGCAGTCGGGGAGATGATGATCTCCACAGGATAGCGGCGGGCAATCACGGTGCGGATATCGTGGACGACTGCACCTGTTTCTGAGGTGACCACCCCCACCCGTGAGGGAAACGAAGGCAGCGGGCGTTTCCGTTCCGTGGCAAAACAACCCTCCGCAGCCAGTTCCTGTTTCCATCTCTCGACAAGAAGGTATTTCTCCCCGGCTCCTGCCCGGGTCATCGATTTTACCTGTAACTGATACGACCCGTGCGGCGGATACACCCGGATCGAACCGGTAACAACGACTCCCATGCCATCCTCCGGCTCGAAGGAAAGCCGTTCTGCATCCGACCTCCACATGACGCATTTTATCACCGCTGCCGTGCTCCCACCCCCTTTCTCCGACAGGGAGAAGTAGCGGTGGCCCCGGGTGTGGTGCGTATAATTGGTCATCTCGCCCTGGACTTTTAGATCCTGCAACCGCCGGTCATCGAGAATGCATTCGATGATACCGGAGACCTCGCCGACCGTGAGCGGAGTATCAGGGAGGACGGGCAATCCTTTTGATTCCTGCGCTCCCGGGGGTTCGGTGCGGTAAAACCAGTCCATGAAGGAAATATTATGCATAAAGCGCTTATCAATTAGTATTATCATGACTGCTTACGGCGTTTCGAGCATGTTCCTCCACGAATATACCTCAGAGGAGATCTTCTCGTTTACTGCAAAGGCAGGTCTTGACGGACTTGAGTACTGGCTTGAGACACCGCACTTCTGGCTCCGCGATCTCCCGGCAGATGAGGTGATCGCCTGCCGTCGGGCCTACCCGGAGATCGCCACGCTCACTGTCCACACGCCGGTTCTCGACCTGAACCCCTGTTCCATCAATCCCGACGTCGCAGAGGTCTCGGTTGCCTACGCAGTCCGGTCGCTTGAAATGGCGCAGACGCTCGGGGTCAGCATCCTCACCGTTCACCCCGGCCGGAGGACGGCAAAACGTCCCCCGGGCGAGGCGGACCGTGCCCGGTTCGACCATTATATCGGGGCGCTCCGCGAGGCCGCCTTCAAGGACACGGTCACAGTCGCGATCGAAAACATGGAACCTGCCGTCAATTCCCTTATCTGCACACCCGGGCAGATGCGGGACGTGCTCGATTCTGAACCGTGGCTCAAGTTCACGCTCGATACTTCCCACGCGCTCGCGGCATCCGAGGAGACGGTGATGCAGTACATCGATCTCTGCGCAGACCGGCTTGTAAACGTGCATATCAGCCGTGCTGAAAACGGGAGGCTCCATCTCCCGCTGGACCGGAGCCCGGTGATAGCCCGGATACTCACAAATCTCCGTGACTGCCACTACCGGGGCAGCCTGATGCTTGAGATCGATGACCTCAATTTCGGAAAACCGCTCTCTGCACAGGAAAAGTGCGCGATCCTCGCGAGGGATAATGCGTTTATGAGGGAATGCATGGAGTCTGACTGAACGGGGTTGCCTTGTGCCCGTTGGTTTTATTTAATCACATTTCCCATATCTGCAGTATAAGAACGACTATGAACCAAAGATGCTGGCGTGTTTTTACACGGCGTGAAACAGGATGATTGAGAACTTTTTTTATCTTCTGCTCTTTATCTTCTGCATCCTGCTCTCCGCGTTTTTTTCGAGTTCAGAGGTCGCTCTGATCTCGATCACAAAGGCGAGGGTGCGGACGCTCGTAAACGACAACAAGCCCGGTGCCATGGCCCTTGCCACGTTAAAGGAGAATCCGGATCACTTTCTTATCACGATCCTGATCGGGAACACCATCATGAACATCGCAGCGGCCGCTATCGCAACGGCGATTGCGATCAGCGTCTTTGGCAGTATCGGTGTCGGCATCGCCACCGGTTTTGTCGTGATCGTCCTCCTGATCTTCGGTGAGATCGGCCCGAAGATCTACGCCACCCGGGCCCCGGATGCGTTCCCCCGCGCCGTCGCTCCCATTATCCTTTTCCTCTCACACATACTTTCTCCTGTCATCTGGGTCGTCGATCGGCTGAGCCCCTCTCTTGGCGCTGGCAGGGACGCGGCCGAACCCGCGGTGACCGAAGAGGAGATCAAGGAATGGATCGATGTAGGTAAGGAAGAGGGTACGATCGAGCAGGATGAAAAAGAGATGCTCTATTCAGTACTGGAGTTCGGGGACACCACCGCCAGGGAGATCATGACTCCCCGCGTGGACGTGATCCTCATGGAGGATACTTCGGGGATCGGCGAAGCGATCCGGATCTTCAACGAGACCGGTTTTTCCCGTATCCCGGTTTACCACGATCAGATCGATAACATCACCGGCATCCTCAATGTAAAAGATGTCTTCTCGGCGATGGTCTCAAAAAGAAAAGACCTCTCGATAAAAGAGATCATGTACGACCCGACGTTCGTGCCTGAAACAAAGAAGATCGACGAACTCTTAAAAGAACTCCAGGTCCACCGGGTGCAGATCGCGATCGTCATCGACGAGTACAGCAGTTTTGTCGGGATCGTAACTGTCGAGGATATTCTCGAAGAACTTGTGGGAGAAATCATGGACGAGTACGACAAGGAGGAACCCGAGGTGCAGACAATCTCCGAGGGAGTCTACGTGCTCGACGCCCAGATGTGGGTGGACGATATCAACGATGAGCTCGGGCTCGGTCTGCCTATGGACGAATCGTATGAGACTGTTGGGGGGCTCTTGATCGACCGGCTCGGCCACATTCCGCAGCACCCGGGAGAGAAAGTGGAGATCGAGGCAGGGAGAATCACGCTTGTCGTCATGCAGATGCATGGCAGGCGCATCGTGAAGATCAAGTGCGTTGTCCGCCCGGAAACGAATGGCGGTGCCGAGCACCAGTAAGTGGGTGGAGAATCCATGACAAAACGGATCGTAGTGGTCGCATCGGGTCGCGGTTCGAACTTCCAGGCCATCATCGGGGCCCTGCAGAGGGGCAGCATCCCGGCCGAGTGCGTGGCGCTTGTCACCGATAACCCGGAAGCATATGCGATCGAGCGGGCGCAGGCAGCCAATATCCCGGTCGTCGTGGTGAATTACAACTCGTTTGCTACACGGGAACTCTACGAACAGGCGCTCCTTGCGGCGCTTCATGAGGCCCGGCCCGACCTTGTTGTTCTCGCCGGCTACATGCGTATCCTCGGGTCAGCGATTGTCCGCGAGTATGCCGGGAAGATGATGAACATCCACCCGGCGCTCCTGCCCAGTTTCACCGGCCTCCACGCCCAGCGGCAGGCGCTCATGCACGGGGTAAAACTTGCCGGGTGCACCGTGCATTTCGTGGACGAGAGCCTTGACGGCGGTCCCATCATTCTCCAGCGCTGCGTGCGGGTGATGGATGACGATGATGAGGATACCCTTGCAAACCGTATCCTCATACAGGAACATCTCGCCCTTCCCGAGGCGGTCCGGCTTTTCTGCGAGGATCGCCTCATTATTGAAGGAAGGAAGGTCAGGACCCGGTAAAAACGTCCTGTTACAGGATTAACTTCATCAGGCCCTGCCCGTGCCCGGTCATTTTTATATCCCGGGCGCTGATAGTATGACACCTAAAAAAGGCAAAAATAGTGAACCATGAAAGACAAGAACCGCACCCCTTCGGTAAAATCCCTGGCCCGGGAGCGTATCGCGGTGCTCTTTTCTGAGGCAGGGAATGTCTATCATGAGCATCCTGAATACAGCGACCGGTATGTTGCCCTTGCCCGGAAGATTGCCATGCGCCAGCGTGTCAGGATAGATCTGGAGCACCGGCGCCGGTACTGCCACCACTGCTACCGGTACCTGGTGCCCGGGGTAAACATGCGGGTGCGGGTTCACTATGGATGGGTGGCATCCACCTGCCTCGAATGCAACAAGACGACCCGGTACCGGGTGGAGAGATCTCATGAAAACACCGAATGATCCCTCGATGCAGGACCTCAAACCGACGGTCTGGATCGGGAAATTGGGATGTACTGAGGCGACGATCGAGGAGATCGTAGCCCAGCTCAAAAAACGCAAGGTAATCAAAGTAAAATGGCTCCAGAATACGGAGGTCGACCCGGGAGCAGTGGCGGAAGCGGCCCGTGCCGTGCTCGTGAGCGTACGGGGAAAAACGATGGTGCTCGCGGCACGCGGGCAAAAAGAAAAAAAATAAACCATTTTCTGGTCCGGCAGAGACGAGGGCCGGCTTCTCGAAATATATAAGAACCTCGCTTACCAATAAGTTAAGACTGTTATTTAATTTTAAAAACAGTGAGGACTATTTCATGACGACCGTATATGATGTCCCGGCCGACCACCTCATCAGGAAGGTTGCCGAGGAGCTCAAGAAGCGGCAGGAGATCAAGCCGCCGGTATGGGCTGCCTTCGCAAAGACCGGGGTACATAAGGAGATGCCTCCCGAAGACCCCGACTGGTGGTTTATCCGGGCAGCAGCAGTGCTGAGACGCGTCTATGTCGACGGCCCCCTGGGTGTCGAACGGATGCGGAGTTTCTATGGAGGGAACAAGAACCGCGGCTCAAGACCGAATGCTTTCCGGAAGGGCAGCGGCTCGATTCTCAGAAAGGCCCTCCAGCAGCTTGAGGCCGCAGGGCTTATCGCGCACGACAAGACCGGGCGCAGGGTATCCCCCGCCGGCATGGCGTTCCTGGACAGCATATCCCGGGAAGTTCTTACGAACCCGCCGGCCCCGGTCCCGAAAAGGGTAAAGCCGGTTGCCGAAGAGCCAAAGAAGGCTGAAGGCGGCAAGAAGGGCGGCAAGGCGCCAAAGGGCGAGAAGTCCGACGATGCGAAGGGCGAGAAGAAGCCTGCCGCAAAGAAGGGCGAAGGCAAGAAAGAGAAGGCTGACGGCAAGAA